>CAVFMC010000006.1:13424-18322 GCA_963623565.1 Bacteroidaceae bacterium
CCGCATGGCTGCCTAAACTATTGCAATCCAACCACTCTAATGCGCTTAGCTGCCGCCAAGCGTCCTCATTATCATCATGTGCTTCCGCCGTCGTAGCGCGTCGCCACTCCTTTAAAACATTTTTGATCATAGATTATATCCTAGCCTAGCCGCTCATCCCATGCATTGTCCATCATCGGTAACGTCAATAGTTATTTAATAACCCTCACTACGTTAATTATATCAATAGTGCGGTTACTCTTCAACCGGTAGTAGTAAGTGTGTCATAGCGGATAAACTTGCATGTACACACTCTGGCGCATATAATTAATATGCGCAAAAGAATCTTAATATATTAACCAGCTAGAGGATGACTTATGGAAAATGATACTAACGTTAAGCTTGAAACCCAATCACAAACAAGTGCCATTCATGTTATGAAACGTGACGAGGTGTGCCAGTTGTTGCGCAACAGAAAAAAAGAATGGCTTCGCAATCCTGCTATTTCTCCCAAGATAAAACAGATTATTGAACAGCAGTTTTCCGATACAAATTTAGAAGGAAACAGATTGTTACCAAAGAATACTTATTACGTCAATGTCGAAGAACAACCGGTCTTAAGCTATACTATCACTGATAATAATGGTGAGCAGCAACAGCAAGAAGTGTTTAATTTAGGCACTTTAGAATATTTAATTACCCATAGCAACAGTGATAATCAGGATCTAGCTACAGTGGTGCTAGATGCATTGGTTAATGGGGTTGAATCCCAGCTTACCGACACTAGCAAACGTGTTTATAACATTTTCCACGCGTCATATAATTTATTACAACGAACACAAAACAACGAAGTACAACCGGTGGGTGATTGTGTTCAATCTATTATATCCATGATGGACACGGTTAGGGAGCACAGCTCAAAAACAATAAAACACGTAATAACTCACTTATACATGGCTATAACGCATCTAATACAAGTCATAGATGAGTCACAGAGCCGCGAACAACAGACGGCAATAATACAATTACATCAGGATCTAGTAAATTTCGAACTGGTTTTAGGACAGTTAGCCAAGCAGAGTAGGACGCAGATGGTGCCATCATTGGTGACGTCCTTAACTACCACTACTACCGACGATAACTCAAACCAGTTATCAAGGTTATTCTCCAATCTGACTGAACAGTTATTTCAGCCAGATTGTGGTGATTTAAAACAAATGCTTGACGTCGCACTGAAAAATACAAAAGACCACATTAGCACTGCCTTTAGCATAATCAACACACTATATAAACTTATAGAACGTTGCTCAGGTAATTTTGAAGATACGAAACAATGTCAGAATTTGCATACTACAATGCGTGAATTTACTGCTGACCTATTTGAATTAAGCCGCGTTCAGCAACAAACCATCAAAGAAAAGCTCGGCCAGATTATTGGTCAAATAGATGATATGGCGCAAATAAACGGGTACCCACCTTTGCAGCCTGAAATGGGGATTATTAAGCAGCTAGTTACATCTCTTGTGCACGACGGCAACCCTGCAGATGGGGCGAATGGAGTATATCTAGTAGTATTGCAAGCATTGGATAAAATTCGCAGCACTAATAGAATGACACGGATAACAGACTTGGATCTTAATGAACTACCATCCCTAATAAGTAAAGCCTTGTCCATGCCACTTGATCAGTTTACGAAAAATTTTGGCAATAATCCCACTCTAAAACTAGATTTGCTGCGGGTGCAATGTGCAATTAATATGGTTCTGCATCCTGACCAAGTACAACAATGTATGCAACAGTTTGTGTCCCAAATGCAGCAACAGCAGCAGCAACAACAACTAGCAGGTAGTAGACGCCGACTACCCGAAGCTGCACAAAGAGATTATGCCATCCTAGATTCTAATGATGGTACTCGGGAGCGTACTTGTATTAGAACGCCCGCGCAGATTATCTGCTTAAACCAGGGCGAGCTTAACCGCATTACGGATAACCCACAACTCACCAGCGAGAACAATGATAGGATGTCTGTATATCCAGATATAGATTTAATCAAGGAATATGACCGGTTAGTTACGTGCCCACTAATAGAGAAACAGATTGCGGCAGTCAATCAGATTATCCTATCCAACAGGGCTGTACCAATAACAGTCATTGTGCGCAATAAAGAGCTGTTCAGCACTGTTTGGTCTGATGGAAATTGGACATTGTCAACAAACTCCAATACAGAACAGCCCACTGTAACACCTGTACAACTAATCTCATATGAAGAGATTGCACAAAATCCACAGCGGTGGCAGCAATTTAATCTTGATAATAATGATTGTTATAAATGTCATAGAGATTATAAACATTATATCGTTTTGGATGCACCTCGTACTTATCAAGAAAAGCAGGCGCTTAATATTTTTGATAGCGTTATAGATCCAATTTTTAGGGTAGATGACCCGATAGTGGCTGAAAAATGTTACCAACAGCAGTTAAATCCACAAGCAACTGGCTTGGTACAACTGCAGAATATCCAGCTAACGGATGATGATGGCCGTATCATTAGTCGTGAATTATTCGCCAAATGCGCGACTTTAGAAGATCTTATTCTCGCTAAACCGGCTGCGGAGAGCGAAACGCTAGCCATAACAACGCAGGCGTTGATGGAATTTATTATGTTTAGTGGCCTCTTAGATGATCCGTTGAACCCTAAATATCTTCATACTGTACGCGTCATTAGTAACTTCCCACGCACCGGTCAAGCGTTGCTGGATAGATTTATCCAACAGCATAATAATGGTGACGCCCAAATCCTTAATGCTTTACTACTTAGTACGGAGCCGAATATTCAAAAACAATTACGTGCGAATATTTCACCAAATAGAAGCTCTAAATGTTTTTGGAAATATTACCCCAAAGGTAACCCTAATAGTTTATTTGGTAGTTTAAATGATGAAGAGATGCGTAACCAGTTTGCAAGTCAAAAAAAGCATCTCGCGCATGTGTTGGCTTCTTTGCCCTTAGATTCAACAGGCTCAACAGATCGGATGTCTGTTATATCTCGTATGGTCAATGCTATTAATAATGACGGTACATCGGATGTCATCAAATGGTTGCTAAATAACGAGCAGTTATCGTCCATGCAAAAAACACAACTCTGTATTGCCGTTAATAATCTTAATGCAATTGTGACCACGCCAAGTTTTTCCTCTAACCCCTTTCGTGCGCTCTTTCAACATTGGCGTTGGTTTGGTTTCAAAAAGGAGCTAGCGGTTAGTAAAAACGAGATTATCGAAGCTTTATATGAAATGGGCCGGCAACAATCCAGGCAACAAGAGGCATTAGAAATGCAGCCGGTAAATGATCAGTTGCATAGATAGCCCTCAGAAGGAGGAGAGCCCCTACACTATGTGTGATTGATTATGCTAAGCAACACTAGGCGGCGGTATGGCCTGATCTGTATTTTGACAGACCATGCCATACCTCGTACTGCTAAAGTAAACTAGCACAACTGTTCTAATAATACCAAAGAAGCAGTAGGTCCTGTCCGATAAAATAACTAAGTCGGCAGCTGCAGCTACTGAGCTAGGCGTTGATAAACCTCCGGGAAGAGTTGTTGCAATTGACTGCCCAATCGTTGTAAATAGGGTATAAATAACGATTGCTGACACCAGGCGGGTTCGAGTAGATTGGCATTCGCTAACAGCATCACTGCTAGCACTACAATCAGCAAGCCGCGTAACCCACCAAAGAACGCACCCAATAGCTGGTCAACCCAATGCAGCCAGCCGCGACTGGTGTAGGGCCGCATCAGTAACGCCAGACAGTGGCAAAGAATAACCAGTGCGCAGAATAACAACAGACCAGCTAATAGCTGTGCTAATAAGCTATTCTGCAGCCCCCAGGCTTGCAGCTGGTGCGCTAGCGGCTGATAATAGCGCCAGGCTAGCCAAGCTCCACCGATCCAACCGACCAGGGAGAACAGCTCTTTAATCAGTCCACGATAGGCGTTCAGCAGGGTCGATAGTAGCCCTACACAGATAATAATCGTATCGCACCAGTTCAATTTAGTTAACATAATATATATGGCACTCCTAATATAGGCTAGTCTAACTATGCTCTATAAAATATATTTGCTGCGATCCTCGCCGCTGGCGGTCAGATCATGCACCTGCGCCTCCACATAGGCCGCATCTACTACTACCTTTCCCTTCGACATCTCAAAGGCCACTTGTTGCAGCACCTTTTCTAAAATGGTGTTCAGCCGTCGCGCCCCAATATTTTCCACCTGTTCATTAATGGTATAGGCTAGCTGGGCGATACGTTCAATCCCATCCGGGGTAAACTGCAGCTCCACTTGGTCCACCGCTAGCATAGCCTGATATTGCGCTAGTAGGGAAAACTGGGTTTGAGTTAAAATCTGTACAAAATCTTCCACTCGCAGCGCCGCTAGCTCAATGCGGATGGGAAAACGACCCTGCAGCTCCGGCATCAGATCGGATGGGGAAGAGAGATGAAAGGCGCCGGAGGCGATAAACAGAATATGATTGGTGTGTACTAGCCCATATTTGGTAATCACTTCGGTGCCTTCCACCAGCGGCAGTAGATCCCGCTGCACTCCTTCGCGAGAGACGTCACCGCCCCCCGGTCCACGTACCGATCCACTACCCTGCGCGATTTTATCAATTTCATCTAAAAATACGATACTCTGCTGCTCCACCTGCTGCAGCGCCTCTTGCCGGATCGCTTCCTCGTCTAAAGTACTCTGCGCTTCCTGGTTTTGCAGAATTTGCAGCGCCTGCTTGATTGGCAGTTTACGTTTTTTGCCCTTACCGGCACCCATGCTGCTAAGCGCATTCTGCAGCTGTCGCGCCATCTCTTCCATACCACCACTGCCAAACGGGGTCAGCAGTTCCACCTGCGGGGTGGCCAGC
>CAVFMC010000007.1:0-13263 GCA_963623565.1 Bacteroidaceae bacterium
CATAACTTATCCACAACTTATCCGATATTAAAATTATTAATCACTGACGGTTTGGTTTTTTGCAAAATTCGCGTTTTAGGTATAAGATTTCCATATTAAAGGTAAAAATTTTAATCCGTATAATACAGAACAAAAGTTGGGGGATGGGATGCAGGAGACAGGGCAGACGCGCATAGCGCTAGATGCACAATTATTGACCAGGGTAACGGGTGAGCTAGCCCAGGTTGAAAGTGTGGCTCAATTAGAACAGCTGAAAAACCGCTATCTAGGAAAAAAGGGGCTGATTACCGAGCGGATGCGTCAGCTAGGGGAACTGGCACCTGCACAACGCTCGGAGGTAGGTCAGCAGTTGAATCAGCTGAAGCGGTCGCTATTGAGCTGTTTTCAACAGCGACACGCCCAACTGACCCAACAAGCGATTAATGCAAGTTTGCAGCAAGAAGCGATTGATGTTACCCTACCGGCGCGACAGCGGACCCGCGGTAGTCATCATCCCATTAGTATTATACGGCGTAAACTGGAGGATTTTTTTGTCTGCATGGGTTTTGCGGTGGTTGATGGTCCGGAGGTGGAGGATGAATTCCATAATTTTACCGCGCTCAATATCCCAGCTCACCACCCGGCGCGTAGTATGCATGATACCTTTTATTTAGCGGATCTAGATTTAGCGCTGCGTTCCCAGACCTCCTCGGTGCAGATTCGGGCGCTGGAAGAATGTGGCCTGCCGCTGCGAATGATCTGCCCGGGGCGGGTTTTTCGGCGGGATAGCGATGCTACCCATTCCCCGATGTTTCACCAGATGGAGTTGCTGATGGTGGATCGTGAGCTTAATTTTGCCCAGCTGCGTTGGCTAATTATGCAATTTGTAGAATATATGTTTGGGCCGACGGTCCAGTGCCGTTTTCGCTCCTCCTATTTTCCCTTTACCGAGCCCAGCGCGGAGGTGGATATCCAGTGGCGGGATGCACAGCAGCGGCCGGTGTGGCTAGAGGTTGGTGGTTGCGGGATGGTGCATCCCCAAGTGTTTAAATACCTAAATTTAACTGATTGTCGCGGTTTTGCTTTTGGATTTGGCTTAGATCGTTTAGCTATGGTTTATTATCAAATCAGCGATATTCGGGAGCTGTACCAGAATAATGCACAATTTTTGCGGCAATTTTAGGGTGGTCCAGATCTACTTTTATAGTGCATATAGTGTATATATTAGAGAAAGAACAGAGGAAATATGCTGGTTAGTCTATCTTGGCTCAAGAAAATTATCCATTTTACCGCTACCGCTGAGCAATTAGCAGCAGCACTGACCCGATTGGGTTTAGAAACCAGTCACATTGAGGAGATCCCTTGGGCCTGCCAGCGGGTAGTGGTAGGAGAAATTGTGATGGTGCAGGATCATCCTAATGCGGATCGATTGCATTTATGTTCGGTGCGGGTGGCGGCGGATAAGGATAATGATCCTAGCGCGGGCAAGTTACTGCAGATTGTTTGTGGTGCGCCCAACGCGCGGGCGGGAATTAAAGTGGCGGTGGCGTTGGTGGGAGCAACTTTACCTGGCGATATTACTATCAAAATGGCTAAATTGCGCGGGGTGGAGTCCTATGGGATGCTCTGTTCGGTGCAGGAATTAGGTTTGGCGGCAGGATGGAACAGTGCACATACTGCGCATGGGATTTTAGAGCTAGCGGCGGAGGCGCCGGTAGGGATGGATCTGGCGGCTTATTTAGGACTGCCCGATCAGGTGTTGGATGTAGAATTAACTCCAAATCGTGGGGATTGCCTCAGCATGATTGGCATTGCGCGTGAACTGGTGGCACTGGGGGACCCGTGCTACGGGGTCTGGACCGAATATGGACGGCAGTTATCGTTTGGAGTGGAAATGTTGGCTACTGGTGCCGCGCCGCAGATCACTAATCTGCATGATTCGTATGATTCGCATGATTTACATTCAGTCCCGCTTGCCGCAGCGGCTGATGCCGTACCAACTGCGACACTATCCACCTCCGAGTTATTGACTAACGCACTGGTTCGGGTGGAAGCTACTCAGCTGGCGCCACATTATTGTGTGGCCAAGCTGAGTCAGATTAATAACCAGTTAGCTACCCCGGATTGGATCAAAGCGGTACTGCTGGCGGCCGGTTTACATCCTATCAGTTTAATTGTGGATATTACTAATTTTATTATGCTGGAATTGGGGCAACCACTACACGCTTTTGATGCTGCGCAGGTGGTGGGTGGTGGCTTGGTAGTGCGAGTTAATAAAGAGTCCGAGCAGCAGTTAGGCTTATTAAACGGTCAAACTATTACTTTACAGCCGGAGAGCTTGGTAATTGCGGATGCCCAGCGGCCGCTGGCGCTAGCAGGAGTGATGGGTGGTCAGCATAGTATGGTAACTAGTGAGACTAATAGCATTTTCTTAGAGTCTGCATTTTTTCAGCGCACCAAAATTTGTCAGGAGAGCCAAGCTTACGGCTTAAGCACCGACGCTTCCTTTCGTTATGAACGGGGGGTGGATTTTGAGCTGCCGCCGATCGCCTTGCAACGGGCGGTCACGCTGTTGCAGCAGCTAGCCGGGGCACGGTTAGATGGTATAGAACAGCTGCGATATCCACAAGCACTACCGCTAGTACCACCCATTGATCTGCAGTGGGAGCATATAGAGGCAGTGCTAGGTACGCCATTACCGATAGCGGCCGCTGGTACTGTTGATGCTGATTATTGGGAGGGTGTTCAGCAGCTGCTGCAACGGTTAGGGATGCAAGTGGAATCCGTCTTGCCTAATCTGGTGCGAGTCACGCCGCCCAGCTATCGTTTTGATATCAAAATCGAAGAAGATCTGATTGAGGAAATCGCGCGGTTAATCGGTTATGATCAGTTACCCATTATTCCCCTGACCGCACCACTCAGTTATCAACATCTAGCTGGCAGCAGTCGTCGTTTAAATAGTTTAGCTGATCGCTTGGTGGAGATGGGTTATCAGGAGGCGATTACTTATAGTTTTGTGGATCGTAGACTGCAGAATAAATTGTATAATAATGATTGCGAGTCTAGTGTAGGTTTGGTTAATCCGATCTGGCAAGATTATGATTGCCTGCGCACCACTCTCTGGAGTAGTTTGTTACCGGTGGTGCGCCATAATCTGCAGCATGGGCAGGAGCAGCTACGGCTCTTTGAGTGCGGGCGGGTCTTTTATCGGGATCGGCAACCGGTTCCAACTGGTAACGGAGTACAGCAGCCTTATCATTTGGCTGGGGTGTTAATGGGGAGTGCTCAGCCGCTGCACTGGAGTGGTCCGGTGCGGGCGCTAGATTTTTATGATCTAGCCGGGGACATCGAGCAGCTACTGAGGGAACAATATTGGGCGCTTTCGTACCGTCCCTTGTCGGAGGTACAGTCGCTACCCACATCGCAGCCGCTAGCACCGCAGAGTCTGAAATGTTTTCCACTAACCGCACTACATCCACATGTTAGCGCGGTGCTTTATCTTGAACAGCAACCGGTTGGCTGCCTAGGGCAATTACACCCCCAACTGCAACGGGAGCTGCAACTGCGCTCGCCGGTGTGGTTATGGGAGTTGGATCTTGATCGCATTCTAGCTAGGCCTCTACCGCACCACTACGCTGAGGAGCGCTCTAAATACCCTAAAATCCAGCGGGATCTAGCGTTAGTAGTACCTAATACATGCTGCTGGAACCAATTGCAACACTACATTCGGGAGGCGGCGCAGCTATCGGTCGATACCTGCTTAACCACCCTGATTCCATTTGATCTTTATCATGGCGCGGAAATTGGTGTAGATTGTTACAGTCTAGCGGTACGGATGCAGTTTCAAAGTTATACTCACACCCTCACTGATGTCGAAGTGGATAGTTGGATAGCTGGAATTTTAGCGCAACTGCGACAGCATGGAGTGAGTTTACGGCAGTAGTAAACAGTGTGCTTAAGCGCGCTAAATAACATAAATTTGCTAGTAGATGTAGGCTATTATTTATGTTATCAAAGCGCGCTGGATCCTAGATTTTACAGATCTAAACCGTTCCGGTTTGATGGGGACTCCAAAATCCTCATAACGGTTATGCCTTCTTCGGTACGCCATAACTTAATATCATCCCGCACAACAATGATTTTCTTAAGGAATCCGGAAGATGAATTGGGAGAATTTTTTTCCTGATCCATTTTAGCAGCATCCGGAATAGCAAAGGCGGACTGATCGTTACTTGTCTTTCGTGATGGTCCGTAGTATGTATTATATGAGAAATGGCATAGCTAATAGTAAAACAGTAAAATAAAAGAGGTAGAAGTGAGCGACCACAGTAACCAATCAGTTTTTAGTACCGCACAAATTCGGCAGATCTTTTTAGAGTTTTTTGCGCAGCAGCAGCATCAGATCGTGCCCAGTAGTTCTTTAGTGCCGGTGGGCGATAATTCGCTGTTTTTTACTAACGCCGGAATGGTACAGTTTAAGAACGTTTTTTTAGGGGCGGAGCAGCGGGCTTACAAGCGGGCGACTAGCGTGCAACGCTGTCTGCGGGCTAGCGGTAAACATAACGACCTGGAGAACGTGGGTTACACCAAGCGACACCACACCTTTTTTGAGATGTTAGGTAATTTTAGCTTTGGAGATTATTTTAAACCTGAGGCGATACATTTTGCCTGGAGTTTTTTAACCGAGCGGCTAGCTATTCCGGCGGAGCGACTCTGGATTACTGTGCATCGGGATGATAAGGAAGCCGAGCAGCTCTGGCGAGCAGAGTTTACCCGTAGTGGGCACGCGGCGCAAGGGATTAGTTATTGTGATGATCATGATAATTTTTGGAGCATGGGAGATACCGGTCCTTGCGGTTACTGTAGCGAAATTTTTTATGATCATGGCGCGTCGCTAGCTGGTGACCCGCCGGGAGGTGCGTTGGAGGGCGAGCGCTACGTAGAGATCTGGAATCTAGTGTTTATGCAGTTTGAGCGTAATGCAGCGGGGGAGCGACAGCCCCTGCCCCGGCCGTCGATTGATACTGGTATCGGTTTGGAGCGACTGGCGGCGGTGCTGCAGGGAGTACATGATAATTACGATATTGATCTTTTTCAGCAGCTACGAGCGGATTTTGCTCGGCTACTGCAAACCTATCAGGAGCAGCATACAGATGTTCCTCCGGCCGACCCACGGCAACTACAGTTAACCACGCGAGTGGCGGTGGATCATATTCGCTCGACTGTGTTTTTAATCGCCGACGGGGTACTGCCCTCCAATGAGAAACATGGTTACGTGCTACGGAGTATCCTGCGGCGGGCGCTCTTTTATCTTTACCGGATTGGAATTCGTACCCCCTTTTTCTATCAGCTGGTGCCCTCGGTAGTGCAGCAGATGGGAGCGGCTTACGAGCAGCTGGATTTAGCTGGTCAGCAGACGCGGATTATGGCTATAGTGCGCGAGGAGGAGGAGCGGTTTTTGGCCACTATTGAGCGCGGAATTACTTTATTGCAGCAGGAGATCGCACAATGTTCGAGCGGACAGCTAAGTGGTGCGGTGCTCTTTAAAATGCATGATACTTATGGCTTACCGTTGGCACTGAGTAGCGAGTTGGCGCGGCAAGCCGGGCTGAGCGTGGACCAGGCGGGTTTTGAACAGGCACGGCAAGCGCGGCGAACGCAGTCACGACAGGACGCTAAAAAGTATCTAGAGCAGCATTATGGTAGCGGTGCCACAGGTGACGCGCCGTGGTGGCAGGCACTACCAGCGACTCAGTATCATGAGCGTGAGCTAGCTCAGCGCGCGATGATACAAATTAGTACCATTCTAGCGATCGGGCGGATCGAACCAACGCGCTTGGAGGAGAACGCCGAGCCCACGCTGCAGTTGGTGCGGTGCGAACAGTTAACCGCCGGGCAGCATGGAGTGCTGATTTTAGATCACAGCGATTTTTGGGCGGAATCAGGCGGTGCAGTAGGTGACAGTGGACAATTGATCGCTTGGACGGATAATCCAGCTAATAGCGATAATCAGAATGATCCGCGTCAGTCCACTGCAGCTGCGCTGTTTCAGGTAACTAACACTAAAAAACAGCAAGGGGTGTATCTGCATTATGGGCAGTTGGCACGGGGCAGTCTCCAGGTAGGAATGCAACTAGCTAATTATCCGGATTGGGGGCAGCAGGATCGCGTGCGAGCTAACCATTCTGCCACCCACCTACTGCAGGCTAGTTTACGTCGCTTGCTTGGTGATCAGGTCTATCAGCGTGGCTCGCTGGTGGAAGCGGAGGGACTACGTTTTGATTTTGCCTATAATCATCCACTGACGTCGGAGCAGTGTGCGCAGATCGAGCAATTAGTCAATCAGGCGATCTGGGATAATCTACCGGTTACGGCGCAGCAGATGCCGTTAGCGGAAGCTAAACAGAGCGGCGCCATGGCGTTGTTTGGTGAGCGCTACGGGGAGATTGTACGAGTGGTGAGCATAGGCGATTTCTCTTGCGAACTCTGCGGTGGGCTGCATGTGCCAGCGACGGGGCGAATAGGGAGTTTTAAAATTGAGCAGGAGATGGGAGTGGCAGCGGGAGTGCGACGGATTGTGGCTACTACCCGGGATGGGGCGCTGGCTAGTTGGCAACGGCAGCGACAGCAGCTAGCTACATTGGCACAGCGGCTGGCGGTGTCGGATAGTCAGTCTTTACTAGCCAATGTCGATAAGCTATTAGCTCAAAACCGGCAGCAGCATCAACAGCTGCTACAGTATCAACAGCAAACCCTGGAGCAGATCGCACGGCAACTCTGGCAGCAGCGGGTTGAATGCAGCTGTCCGGCGCTGGCGACCCCGGTGCAGTTAGTGATTGGTTTAGATAGCGAGCTACCTAAGCAGCTGACGGTGAATCAGCTCAAAGCGGTGTGGGATCATTTAAAAGCGCAGCCACAGATCATTTTAGTGTTAAGTATTACCCGCGACCAGCGGCAGCATTGGCTAGTGGGAGTTGGTGCGGCACTGGCCAAGAGCAACGCGGTCAGCGCTAACCAGCTGCTAGCCCAACTGATGCAGCAGTTGCAGGGTAAGGGGGGCGGTAGCGGGAGTTTGGCGCAAGGCAGCGTGGCTTGCACGCAAAATTCGCAGCCCAGTGCAAACCAGCTGACTCGTGATCCAGCAGTGTTGCGCGATTGGATTCAACAGCTGTTATAATTATTATAAATTGATATAGAACAGCTATAAATTAATATAGAGCAGCAAAAGTCAATATGAGATAAATGCATGCCACCAACCCAATTGCTGTTTGGATTGCTTCCACCCCAGATTAATGACCAGAAAAGTTATGGGCGCTGGCTCTGCGAATGGCTGGAGGAGCGTTACCAAGCGGGTCAGCGGGTGCTGCTGGTGGTGGAGACCGCGCAGCGGTTGCAGGAGCTGGATCGTCTACTCTGGGTGTTTAAAGATTGTAGTGTGGTGCCGCATCGGATTTGGCCGGCGGAGGACGCTGTGTTGGCGTCAGAGTCAGAGTATCCTCAGCAGCTGCTAGCTGATTATCCGATCTTGCTGCTGTTGCGGGAGCAACTATCATCACTAATCACTTGGTGTCAGCAAAATTCTATTACCACTTGTGAGTGGCTAGTGCATGACGGTGATAGTGATCAGGCGTTAGAGCTGGCGCCGCTAACTGTCGTGCAGCGGGTGATGGAGTTGGTACCCAATATGGATAGTCGTAAAGCGCAATTACGCCAAATCTATCGTCGGTACCAACAGCATGGGGTGCAGCCGGTGACGCAACAGTTTGGTGATAACAAATAGGCTAAATATTAATCATGACCAGTGAGCGAAAAAGCACGATACTAATAAACGCGATAAGTAACAATAAGACAGGAGAGTAAGAGTGATTAACCAACAGCAACCACAGTTATCTACGCTTGTGGCTACTCAGTCCCAAGCGCTGGTCCAGCAAGTTTTATTAGAGCGTAATGAGTTAGAATTTCGCCATTTACAGCAGCTGTTAAGCCAGAGTGTGGCGCCGGTGGGTGATTGGGCGGATCTCTATCTGCAATATAGTAAACAGGAGAGCTGGACCATCGAGGATGGAATTATTCGGCACGCTGGGTTTCATAGTGGGCAAGGGTTTGGCTTGCGACGGGTCTGCGGTGGGGAGAGCGCTTTTGCTTATGCGGATGAACTATCGGTGGATGCGCTGCAGCAGGCTTCCAACTTTGTTAAAGCGCAATTTAGGGGACATCGCCAGGGGGCAACCCTGGCGTTGGAACCATGTCAGTTGCGCAGCTTGCCAGAACCGATGTATAGCGCGACGGATCCGTTAAACCGTTGGAGCCAGCAGCAGAAAATTGCTCTCTTGAAGCGCGCCAATCAATTAGCCTATAGCTTAGACAGTAGAGTGGTGCAGGTGAAAGCTAGCCTGAGTGGCGATCTAGATCTGATTTTGGTACTAGATAATGAAGGGCGGCTAGGCTATGATGTGCGGCCGCTAGTGCATTTTGGGGTGACGGTGTGGCTGCAGGAACCGCAAGGAGAGCGGCGGGAAGCGGGTCATGCCGGCGGCGGGGCGCGGCTGGATTATAGCTTTTTTACCGAGACCGAACAGACAGCACAGACAGCGCCGGTTGATCGTATTGACGGCTACGTACGTGAGGCGGTACGGGTGGCGGATCTGAATCTGCGGGCGGTGGCGGCGCCGGTGGGGATGATGCCGGTGGTACTGGGCGCCGGCTGGCCGGGGGTGCTAGTGCATGAAGCGATCGGCCATGGTTTAGAGGCGGATTTTAATCGTCAGGGCTTATCGGTCTATAGCGATAAAATGGGGCAGTCGATCGCCGCGCCGTCAGTAACTATTATTGACCAGGGTAATCTACCGCAACGCCGTGGCTCCTTAACCATCGACGATGAAGGTACCGCTACCGGGCAGACAGTGTTGGTGGAAAAGGGGGTGCTAACCGGTTATCTGTATGATCGACTTAACGCCCAGCTGATGCGTACCAACTCGACCGGTAATGGGCGGCGCGAGTCCTATGCCGCCGCGCCCATACCCCGGATGACTAATACTTACCTCGCGGCCGGCGCAGATGATCCGCAGGAGATTATCGCTTCAGTGGCTCACGGGGTGTATGCAGTGAATTTTTTAGGCGGGCAGGTGGATATTACTTCTGGTGATTTTGTTTTTACCAGCAGCGAAGCTTATTCAATTGAACATGGTCGGTTGACTGCACCCATTAAAGGGGTAACTCTGATTGGCCAGGGTTCGGAGGTGTTAAAACGGATTAGTATGGTGGGTCATGATCTGCAGCTAGATTCCGGCGTGGGGGTCTGCGGTAAAGCTGGGCAGAGCGTTCCGGTGGGGGTAGGAATTCCTACCATTAAAATCGATCAGTTGCAGGTAGGGGGTTCGGCGCTAAGTTAATTAATTAAGTAGATAACTTATTGAATGAGCGATAGGTCCAAGTTACTAACTGGACTTGCCAGGCATTTAGAAGAGTTACTAACGGGCAAGAGTTATGACAAAAAGAGCCAAAACCAATGTACGGACATCAACTCCCGTAGCTCAAGCGCGAGGTAGAGTGCATGGCTCACCACCGACGTTACCGGGTTCGCCGCATGCAGCGGTGCTGGGCCATAAGATCCAGACACCTAGTCAGCGTCCCAAAACGCAAACTAAATCCAGGTCTAAATCTAGATCCAAGAGCAGCCAGGTTTGGCTGCAGGAGCATTTTCACGATAGTTACGTGCGGCGGGCGCAGCAAGCTAAGTTGCCCGCCCGCTCGGTATTTAAACTGGCAGAAATCGACGCCCAGGAGCATCTGATTCGGCCAGAGATGGCGGTGGTGGATCTAGGTTGTGCGCCGGGCGGGTGGTCAATTTATATTAAAAGCCGTTTGTCCTCGCATGGGCAGTTGTGGGCGTTGGATCGGTTGCCGTTGGCGCGACCCATTCCCGGAGTACATTTTATCTTAGGAGATTTTACCGAGCCGGCGGTGGTGGCACAATTAACAGCTGCCATGCAGGGGCAGGCCATCGATTTGGTCTGTTCAGATATGGCACCCAATTTAAGCGGTATCGCCGATTTTGACCAGCTACGGAGCTTACAGCTAGCCGAGCAGGCGCTGGTCTTTGCGCGGCAAGTACTTAAACCGGGCGGCACGCTACTGATTAAACTCTTTCAGAGCCAGGAGAGTATGGCTTATTGTCAGCGTATGAGCGGTTATTTTGCGAATTGGAAAATTCTGAAACCGCCTGCCTCCCGCGCCCGTTCGCGGGAATTTTTTCTGCTAGCGGCCGGTTTTAGAAGTTAGCTGCCGCGTTGGCTAGCGGCTACGAACTGCTCAAGGTTATACAATCTAGTTGATTGATAAAGCGTGAGTGAAAATATAAAGGTGGTAACCTACGGAGCGCAAATCAGCTAGGAATTAACTACCTGGAGACGAATTACTTCGCTATCAATTACTAATCGCCAAATTGGTAATTGCTTTTCGCGCACTAATGAATACAATGAGACTAGGATTTTGAAAAACATAAATTAATTTCAGTAAGCGTAAGCAAATTAGTATAGATAAATCAGTATAGGCAATTGAAATAATCAACTAAACAACTAAATGTAGAGTAGGTGAGTAGATGGATGAAAATCGTCAGAAGGCATTAGCAGCGGCGCTATTGCAGATCGATAAACAGTTCGGCAAAGGATCGGTAATGCGGCTGGGAGATTGCGATATTGATCAAAATATTCAAACTGTGTCCACCGGCTCGTTGGGACTGGATATCGCGTTAGGGGTGGGCGGCTTACCTAAAGGGCGGATTGTAGAAATTTATGGACCGGAGTCCTCAGGTAAAACTACATTAACTCTGCATGTGGTAGCCAATATGCAGCGGATGGGCGGGACCGCTGCTTTTATTGATGCTGAGCACGCGCTAGATCCCGCTTACGCCGGGCGGTTAGGGGTTAAGATCGATGACCTACTGGTCTCCCAGCCGGATACCGGTGAGCAGGCACTAGAGATTGCTGATATGCTGGTGCGTTCAGGGGCGGTGGATCTAGTAATTGTGGACTCCGTGGCGGCACTAACCCCTAAAGCGGAGATTGAAGGCGAAATGGGCGATCAGCATATGGGGTTGCAGGCCCGGCTGATGTCGCAGGCACTGCGTAAATTGACCGCCAATATTAATCGCTCTAATGTGTTGGTAATTTTTATTAACCAGATCCGGATGAAAATCGGGGTGATGTTTGGTAACCCTGAGACCACCACCGGTGGCAATGCGCTAAAATTTTACGCTTCGGTGCGACTGGATATTCGACGTACCGGATCGATTAAGAAAGGAGACGAGGTGGTAGGTAGCGAAACTCGAGTCAAAGTGGTGAAAAATAAGGTAGCGCCGCCATTTAAGAGTGCCGATTTTGAGATTTTGTATAATCGAGGGATTTCCCGCGAGGGGGAGATTTTGGATCTTGGAGTACAGTGCGGCATCGTGGACAAATCGGGCGCGTGGTATGATTATCAGGATAAACATTTAGGCCAAGGCAAAGAAAATGCGCGGGAGTACTTACGTGCTAATCCAGCTATCGCGGTTGAGATTGAAAAACAGGTGTTATTAAAACTGCTGCCTGGTCGTTATGAACAGTTGTATGGTCAGCCAGTCACAGAGCCATCCGTAACAACCGACAAAAATAACAAAGAGAATATTAATGATAAATAAACCGCTAGGCGGTCGGTGGTAACCATGCTCGAGGCAGGGACTGACGCGCTACATCAACAGGCGTTGAAATATTTAGCGCGTCGGGAATATAGTCGGCAAGAGCTGGCGGTGAAGCTGCGCCAGCTGGCGGTGAACCGCGCAGCGCTGGAGCAGGAACTGGATCTGCTGCAGGCTAAAGGCTGGCAGAGCGATCGGCGTTTTGGCGAGCAGCTAGTGTACACTCGGGTGCAAGCCGGTTACGGTCCACAGCACATACGGCAGGAGCTGCTAGCTAAAGGGCTCGAACGCAGTTTAATTGATGAGTTGCTGCAGGACCAAGAGTATGATTGGGAGGCGTTGGCCTGGGTAGCGTTTACCCGTCATTTTGCTGCAGAGTTAACCCGGCAACAACAGCAGCAGGTAGAACAACAACAGCAGACGCAGGCAATCCGGGCAGATAAAATGCAGACGCTCCGTAATAAGCAGCGCTATCTAAATTATCTATTGCGCAAAGGCTTTAATCTAGAACAGCTACGGCAGGTGCAGGCGTACTTAGCCAGTTTTAAATAGTATTATTAGTATCGGCCTCATTCATTCGATTATAACAATTCCGCCAGGCTGGTAAAACGGCGCAGTTTTTGCAACGCTAGCATCTGGTTATGTTTAATTTCTGTTTCCGTGGTACCCAGCAGTTCTGCCGTCTCCTGAATAGTATGATTTGTATTACCCATCAAGCCGAAACGTAAGATTATTACCTCACGCTGCGGAGGCGGTAAGACTCGAAGCATCTGATCAACAAAGTCGATCAAACTATGTAGTAGTATCTGGTTTTCCGGGGTATGCTGTTCGTCACTAGTTAGAGCCGCTAGATAACTACTGTCATTACCGCTAAGTCGATTATCTAGCGACACGTCATTGCCCTGTTCCAAGGCCATCATGCTTTGCACCCACTCACTATCCCGCTTAGCATAATCAGCGATCTCCTGCAGAGTAGGTGTGCGATGCAGCCGTGACTCTAGGGCGTACGTGGCGCGTGCATAGCGTTGCTGTTCATGCAACATTCGCGTCGGTACTTTGACGATACGGGCGTTATCTACAATAGCCCGTTCGATATACATTTTAATCCACCAGCTGGCGTAAGTAGAAAAACGGTAACCTAAAGCAGGATTAAAACTGTTAATAGAGCGGATCAACCCAAGATTGCCTTCCGCCACTAAATCCGCGAGATCCAGGTTTTTTGCCCACTTGTAGCGTTTAGCTAAGTAAATCACTAGCCGAATATTGCACTCAATCAATTGCGCCCGGGCTTGCATATCGCCCTGCTGCGCGGCCAACGTTAGTTCCCGCTCATCCGCCATGGTCAGTTTACGCGCGGTTCTTTTATTGGAGAAGGAAACAAACTGTTTGATCAGCTCTTGGGTATTCTGCAAACTGATAGTGGAGGGCTCTAACCCGTAGCTGTCCTTCTTCTCATTTGCATCATGATCCATGTCAACTACATGTGCATGCTCGATCGATTCCCTAGTGAAATCTAGTTCCAGCTGGTCATCATGATAGTCATTATCATCGATCTCGTCTAACCGCATTGCATTCTGTTTCATAAATTAAAGTTATCTACAATATGGTTC
>CAVFMC010000007.1:13371-18084 GCA_963623565.1 Bacteroidaceae bacterium
TTAGTATGTTAATTATATCTAAATGATCTGACGGTAATAGTCAAATCTAGCGAGCCGCAAGGACCGCGTTTTTACGTTCTAAACCAGCATAAATGCAGCGTACAGCGACGCATACTGTTTTCGTCGCGACTATTATCATCGCTATTATTACTACTGGAGTCGCTGGGAATTAGTACGATCTAGTAAGTCATTACGCTTATCATCCTCTGGCTGTAACCGGGTCTTAAGATCCGAATCCATCAGTAAATCAAGACAGGGGTTATCCGTTAAGACTAAATCAAGAAAATTACGATAACGCTGTGCCATTTCTACCGGGATCGATGGATGCGTCGCGCATGGTGCCGCGTTAGCCAGCTCCTGGACACTCTGTTTACAGTCACGATGTTGCATAATAATGCCCTCTTTCATCATCTAATTTTTACTCTCTCCATTATACAAGTATATATAATTATTTATGAAATGGACGGCGGATTTTTTACCCTATGGATTTATGACCCGTTTATTCTCTTCATCTCTCGGTATTTGGTATTGGTATATTATCGATGTAAACATATTATGAATGTAAGCCGCTGATCTTTTTCAAGCGTAACTTCTGTAGCTGCCATTGGTGCTCCCGCTCCGCTTGCCGTTTATCGTAGAGTTTTTTGCCTTTAGCTAGGGCTAACTCTAGTTTGGCTAAACCATGTTGCCAAAAGAGTTTAAGTGGTACTAAAGCGTAGCCGCGACGTTCTACCGCCCCAATCAACTTATTAATTTCGCCGCGATTCATCAGTAGTTTACGGGTACGATCGGCGACCGGAGTAAAATGGGTGGAAACGGTAGGTAGAGGCGAAATCTGGGCGTTAAGTAGATACAGCTCGCCGGCGCGAATTACCACATAGCTATCAGCTAATTGCGCCCGGCCAGCCCGTAAACTCTTAACTTCCCAGCCCTGTAACACCACACCAGCCTGATAGCACTGTTCCAACGTATAGAGATGCCGCGCCTTACGATTATCGGCGATTAAACTGGTGACTGCGCCGCCCTTCTTGCGCCCGCGCTGTTGCTGGCCGCTATGGGCCCGTGTCGCACTCATGCGGCATCCTGACCTGATTACGCTGTTTATAATTAATAATTAGTCATTATTGATCACTCTTCTACGATCAGATAATTAACCACTTTGTTATTTTTAAAACGCACGATAGTTTTATAACGTACTAGGGTGCGGCCATCATCTTTAGTGTAAGCATAAATCCAGGTATCATTATCGATCACATCATCTAAGATCGGTTTGCCCAGAGTGTCGATCACCTGTTGACGGGTGCTACCGATTTTGATCTGGCTAAGTAGATCCTTACGCAGATAATTACCCTGTTCGACGGGGGGTTTATAGGTGGAACAAGCGGTTAAAGTTAAACTAGTGCCGCCTAGCGTCCCGATCATCATTACTATCCAGAGTAGCGACGGCATCATGCCGTCTGAGCGTTTTATTCTTCTCATATCTTAACTATCTTAACCGTTAACCGTTTTATTTACGTTTATTTATAGCTCGCAGCCTATGTAAGCTATACATTTTCACTATATTGTCAATAACGCTAGATAATATACTAGCATTTTACGAATTTCATATTACAATTTATAGCATGGATAATGCTAGATGGCAAAATTGTTTTATATTACATCATCGTCCCTATGGGGAGCGCCGGATGTTACTGACGCTACTGATAGAGCGGGAGGGACGATGTAATCTGGTGGCACCCATGCGGCGTGGAACGCCGTCGCGGCGACTGGTTAGGCATCGACAGCAGAACCCGCCAGGTGGAACGAGTGGGCCAAGTGCGGCGCTGGCTGGCTGGCTGGTGCCGTTTCTGCCGCTACAGATTATCTATTGCTCTAGCAGTCGTAACGGAGTGTGGCCGCGGCTATTACAAGCAGAGCCGGTGCGGCAACAGGGTGGGTGGTCAGACCCTTTTAGCTGGAGTTATCGCCAGCTGGCCTGCGCACTGTACCTAAATGAACTGCTATATCGACTGTTGAAAGTAGGGGATAGTGCGGGAGCGGCGCTGTTTGGAATTTATCAGCAGACACTAGCTCAGCTAGCGCAAACCGAGAATAGCCCGGCGCTCGCGGCGATTTTGCGCCCCTTTGAACGGCAGTTACTGGCGGAACTAGGCTATGGGATTGATTTTACTCAGGCCGCAGACGGTCAGTCGATTAGAAGTGACCAACAGTATCACTGGCGCTTTGGGACCGGTTTTGAAACTCTTAAATCGCAAGCGAGTTGCACCAACGTTGATAATTCCGGTAGTGTAGATCATACCGGTCTGCCACCTTATTATCCCGGTGCGGTGTTAACCCAGATCGCCCAGAGCGAGTGGAATGCCGTCAGTTTAAGCTACGCTAAGCGCCTGTTTCGCCGTTGTTTACGCGAACTACTAGGTGATCAGCCTCTGCTTAGTCGCCAGCTTTTACGAAAAACTGATACGATCGGTGCTTAAGTTTTATTATCCGTTCTTCTTATTCTGCCGGTTTAAAAGCCTCTTTGCCTACTCCACAGAGCGGACAGGCCCAATCCTCTGGCAGATCTTCAAACGCCGTACCGGCCACGATGCCATGTTCCGGATCGCCAACCGCTGGATCATATTCATAACCGCACACATCGCATGCTAATTTTTTCATCTGCTGCCTCCGTTGTTTGATCGTTATTGCTCAAACCGCTTATCACTCGCTAAACATACTAAACATAGCATAAAATTCGTGAAAAGCATATAACCCCAAGAAAATTATTGTGTAAACCGCTGGAATCTTTTATTATGAACGACAAATACGTCTTTATATTATTTATACATATAATATAATTTAAACGCTGCAAGATAGATACAGTTGGAGACAGCATATGACACAAGTCAAAAAAATAGTTTTAGTAGGCTATGGTAAAATTGGTCATGCCATCGAAGTGCTATTACCTCAGGAGCGCTATCGCATCGTAGGTAGGGTACATAGTAACCAGGAGCTGGAGCAGTTTCAGCGAACCGACCACTGCATCGCGATCGATTTTTCTACCCCGCAAGGCCTTTTGGAGCATTATCAGGATTTGGCTACGCGCTTTACCGGTGTAATCGTGGGTACTACCGGTTGGCAAGCTCAGCGGGCGGCAGTGCTAGACTGTTTTAGTCAAGCCCACACCCCGATGATTTATGGCAATAATTTTTCCTTAGGGGTCTATATTTATCTAAAATTAGCTCGGCTGGCTAGCCATTGGAGTGCGCAACTACTGGCCACCAGCGATCCTTATCTCTTGGAGATGCATCATTGTCATAAACTGGATCGTCCTTCCGGTACCGCTACGCAGCTAGCGCAGATCATCCAGCAAGCTTATCCGCAGCGGCCACTGGAAATCGCTAGTTTACGGGTGGCAGAACTGAAAGGAATACATGAGATCGGTTTTGTCACCGCCGACGAGCGAATTCGAATGATTCATGAAACGTTTAGTCGACGCACTTTTGCTGCGGGGGTATGGTATGCGGTCGATCTGCTGGAGACCGTGTCGCAGCCGATAGCGTTTGACCAACTGCTGGATCGGCAGTTGGCTAATTCGGCCGGCACAATGGCGCCTGAGCGCTAGCTGTAGAGAACATCAGCTGACGATGAGAAAAAGCTTACTAACTAGACTAGCTGGTTGGCTCTGCGCTATAGGGGCGCGACCTGGCAATTGCCGGAAGCGGCGGCTGGCTGCTTGTGGCTGTGGTATAGTTTGGCTCTGTAGTTGCGGAGTCATTCAAGCTGCTCAGACCACTAAAACCAGTTATGACCCGCACGCAACCACGCAGACCGTACGGCAGCATACCTATAGTCGCGGCTATTATCCCACTCGAGTTTCTAAACTACGTTGGCAGCCGATGCAGGCAGCACAGGCAGAGGTGTCAGCGTCAGTAACGCCGCCTAATCAACGCCTATCCCAGCGCTGTGCTCAAAATCAGCTCTGCGATGGCGCTTTTATTCATCAACCACTAGAGTGGTATGCAGATACCCAAAATAACCTACCAGTTGGCTTCAATACCGAAATTTTTGCTGAAAAACAGGCCTATTTGCAGCAACATGGTCGCTCGCTGCTGATCGGCAACGTCAAAATTTTAAAACCGGATAAAAATCTGCTGGCGCAGCGGGTGCAGTTTCAACTCAGCGAGCAGCGCGATCGGATTGTGGAAGCGGATCTACAGCAGGATCTAAGTTATGCGGATGCTAGTGGCATGTTGATTATCGCTGATGCTGGACATTTTAATTTCCAAACTAAGTCTTATGATCTATTAGATGGCTATTATCGCCTGCCCATCCATTTTGCCTCAGGCACCCAAGATCTCTGGGGGTACGCCACTGCTGCCCATAACGCGGAGCCAGAGCCGGAAATTCTCTATTTAACTAAAGCTAGCTATACCACCTGCGCCCCCTGGAATACCGCATGGTATATCTACGGTGACGAGGTGATTCTAGATAAAGAGCATGGGGAATGCACCGTGAAGCAAGCTACCTTATACCTGCGTAATATTCCGGTACTTTATCTGCCTAAATTAACTTTTATGTTTAAGCAGCGTCGGCGTAGTGGTTGGCTGATGCCTACCCCAAAATATTCTAACGCTGCGGGGCTGAGTATTGACGCGCCCTACTATTTTAATTTAGCTCCTAATTACGATTTAACCGTCACCCCAAAGTTTTATTCCAAACGCGGGCTGCTAT
>CAVFMC010000008.1:0-17904 GCA_963623565.1 Bacteroidaceae bacterium
TTATAGCCTAGTACTCCGCGCATCTCGCCATCGGCAGCCGCTTTGACTGCCGCATTAATCTCCTCTTTGGTAGCGGTCTTCTCGCTGGTAAACACTAAGTCGACTAACGATACATTGACCGTGGGTACTCGCACCGCTAACCCATCCAATTTACCCGCTAGTTCCGGCAGCACTAACCCAACCGCAGCAGCGGCACCAGTTTTAGTAGGAATCATGGACTGGGTAGCAGCTCGGGCGCGGCGTAGATCTTTATGATAGACATCCAACAGCACCTGATCGTTGGTAAAGGCGTGCACAGTAGTCATCAGGCCATTGACAATACCAAATTTAGTGTGCAACACTTTGGCCAGCGGAGCCAAACAGTTAGTAGTGCAAGAACCATTGGAAATCACCTGATGCTCGGGACGCAGCACGGTATGATTCACTCCATACACCACAGTGGCATCCGCGCCAGTAGATGGGGCAGAGACAATCACACGGGGTGCGCCAGCTTTAATATGGGCCATCGCTTTTTCTTTACTGGTAAAGCGCCCGGTGCATTCAAACACCACATTCACCTGTAATTCGCGCCAGGGCAACTGCTCTGGGTCTCGTTCTGCTAGCACCTTAATCCGATCGCCATTAACTATTAGGTCACCATCCTGCACCGTCACTTCGCCAGCAAATTTGCCATGGACGGTATCATATTTGGTTAGATGTGCGTTAGTATTAGCGTCGCCTAAATCATTAATCGCCACTACCTTGGCGTCATACTTATGTGTGCCCTCATAGAGCGCTCTTAAAATATTACGCCCAATCCTACCAAAACCATTAATCGCTATCCGCATCATCTTTTTCTACTCCTCCTAATTTTTTATTGTTTCTTGCAATTTAAAATTACCGACAAATTGAAAATAAATTCAAGTAACACCAAAGTCATTAGTTACTTAGCTACCGCTTCATTTAATATACAACATCTAAAATCATTTTCAACTTTTTTATTCTACCAAGCAAACATCTCATGAACGCGCGACGAAAGTAAAAAGGGGATTGGTAGAAATTGATAGTTTACATTTTAGTCTGAATATATTAGTATCGCCAACTGACATGCAATATAGTGCAATATAGTGATTAACGAAAAAACAGGTTTATTTAAATTTAGGAAGTGTGGCAGAGTGGTTTAATGCACAGGTCTTGAAAACCTGCGGCGGCTTGACCGTCCGTGAGTTCGAATCTCACCGCTTCCGTAGGTTAAGATGCAGTGGTGTTTTTGTTTATATTTATTTTTTTATATTTAAGGTGGTGTAAGACATGAAAAGAACTTTTCAACCCAGTATCATTAAACGTAAAAGAACCCATGGATTTCGAGCGCGTATGGCTACCAAGGGCGGTCGCTTGGTGCTGAGTCGACGTCGCGCTAAGGGACGAAAACGTTTAAGCGCTTGATAATATTGGATTGGCGGCAGTTGAGTGACTAAGTGATTGGTTTTAGTTACCCGCAGCGTTTTCGCTTGAAAGATGCCGCCCAGCTTCAGCGAGTACGCAACTATGGCAGCAAGCGGATCGTTGGTGGCTGGAAAATGTATAGCATGACCAATAATTTGTCCTATTCGCGGTTAGCGATCATTGTTGGTAAGCGCTATGTAAAATTAGCAGTGCAGCGTAATTTGCTGCGTCGGATAATTAAAGAACGGTTTCGGCAACGGATGGGTTTTGGGAAGGGATTAGATTATTTATTAATCTTAATCAAACCGTACGGTTGTCTAGACGGCAGAACGTTAAACGCGGAGTTAGATGCTTTGTTGGAGAGTTCTGCCTGCAGTCCATTGGCGTGAGTCCGGTAGATGCGAGTGCTAGCTATCTGGGGCAGAGCGATGCAGCGGTTTGCGTTACTGTTCATCAGAATCTATCAACTTTACTGCAGTCCCTATCTAGGCAGGCACTGTCGTTTTGTGCCTAGCTGTTCGCAGTACGCTAGTTTAGCGATCACGCGGTACGGGGTATTGAAAGGCGGTTGGCTAACCATAAAACGACTGGCTAAATGTCATAGATTCTATCGCAGTCACGACTGGTGGGATCCAGTGGTGTGAATTAATTCATAATGCAAATTAATACGGTATAAACAAGAAAAATTGTGTTTATATGAAAGATTATAAGTCTTTAACTTACATATTAATCGGTTTTTTGGCTTTTGCTTGGTGGGAGGCGTGGCAGCAGGAGCATCCGGTGGCTAACGTCGTGGCACCGACGACAGTGCGACAGAGCACTGGCGCGAGTACTAACGCGCAGTCACAGATGCAAACTGCACCAACTCAGCAGATGCTGCCGACGTCACCAGCGCAGAACCAGCTGCAAACCGCAGCGCCCAGCGTGGTGCCTTCTCCACTGCTGACAGACCCGGCTAACCGCCCGCTAGCGGAGAGCGATGATCACCCGTCAGCCGCTACAAGTGAGCAAGAGCAAGCCGCTTCTTACATTACCGTGCGTACCGATGTGATGGAACTAGCGATTAATAAACATGGTGGTAACATCGAAAGGCTAACCCTGCTTAAATATCCAGAGAGTTTGCATAGCGCTAAACAGGTCCAGCTTTTATCACCGGCTAAGGCACAGTTGTATGTTACCGGGAGCGGTTTTAATACGCTAGCTAGCGCAAATCATAATAGTAATAATAGCAGTTCTACTGTGCAACCAGCTAATTCGGCGCCGATAGCGGACACTATGCATTTACAATTTACCAGTGCCCAAGAGCATTACGCTATAACGACAATGACTGGTGATAATGATGATAATACTAATACTAAGCCGAACGATCCGAGTAAAAATCAGCTGGTGGTTACCCTGCAGGCTAGCGTTCCTCATAACTCTGCGGCTGCGGATGGTGGAATGGTATATATTAAGCGCTATATTTTTACTCCAGGTCAGTACGCCATTAAGGTGCAACATGAGGTGCGTAACGCTAGCACGCAGCGCTGGCAGGGAAAATTTTACGCTACCATCAGCAAGCGGGATATCCAAGAGCGCAGCTCGTTTGGGTTGAATAGCTACGTGGGAGCGGCACTTTCTAGCCCTGAGCGTCCCTACTATAAAATCAGTTTTAAGCAGTTAGCGGACAATAGTAAGCACGATAACCTGATGCTGGGCGAAATTAAAAGCGGCTGGATCGCCTTTCAGCAGCGCTACTTTTTAACCGTCTGGATTCCGACGGTGCAGGAACCATTTAGCTATTTTGGCTATATGCATCCGGATAGCAATGTCGGTCATATTGGTCTATGTGGAACACCGATAACCTTAGCGCCCGGCGAGAGCTATCAAACTAGCGCTACCCTCTATTCGGGGCCAGAGCTAATAGAACAGTTGGCCGATCTAGCTAACGGGTTGGATCGTACGGTGGATTATGGGTGGGTTTGGATTATTTCTAATTTCTTTTCTCAGATTTTACGCCAGTTGCATCACTGGATTGGTAATTGGGGGGTCTGTATTATCGTAGTAACGGTGCTGATTAAAGCGGCCTTTTATAAACTTTCGGAAAATAGTTGTCGTTCGATGGCGCAGATGAAGCGGCTGACTCCGCAGCTCAATGCACTCAAGCAGCGTTACGCGGATGACAAGCAAACGCTAGGGCAGGCTACCATGGAATTATACAAAAAAGAGGGAATTAACCCCTTAAGTATGGGTGGCTGTTTACCTATGCTGGTTCAAATTCCTTTTTTTATCGCTTTTTATTACGTACTTAGTAATGCTATTGAATTTCGGCAGTCGCCTTTTTTTGGCTGGATTCAGGATCTTTCGGATAAAGACCCTTATTATATTTTGCCAGTGTTAATGGGACTAAGCATGTGGCTACAACAGAAACTGTCGCCTAATAGCATGATGGATAGTAGTCAAGCCAAAGCGATGCTGCTGATGCCAATTATTTTTACCGCCATGTTTATTAATTTCCCCTCCGGTTTGGTGTTATATTGGTTAGTCAATAATCTACTATCGGTGGCGCAACAGTGGTATATCAACCGTAAATTGGAACAGGACGTTAGTGGTCGTGGTAATGGCTCGAACAATAATGCGGCTGTGCACGACCACAAAATTGCAGGGAGCACTCGTCAAGTCAGACGCAAGTAAAAAATTTATTGTTTGCCGATTCTATTGGAGTTCTGGTCGGTTGTTTTGTCGCTGATGCCGTTATACCGTTGCTGGGCGGCTAGATAAGAATAGCGACAGCCGCAATAGTTTTGGCGGTAGAGCTGATATTGTTTGGATAATTGGATGGAGAGTTTGTAGCCCTCCGCTTTCTTAAAATCGGCTACCAGATAGCGTACCTGAAACTGTTGGGCCAAGCGTAAACCGAGCGCATTTAGTAGTGCCGCATTTTTGTAAGGGCTGACAGTTAAAGTGGTGGCAAAAAAATCGTACTGTAGCTGCTGGGCGCGTTGCGCGGTGCAAGCCAGGCGTAGCTCAAAGCATCTAAGACAACGTCGTCCACCTTCCGGCTCCTGCTCTAGCCCGGCTGCTACCTGTTGCGCAAACTGATCGCCCTCCCAATCGCAGTCAATGAGCTGAATGGGAAAAGGGGCGTACGGCTGTAGCTTGGCGATCAGGCGCTGCTGTTCCTGTTTACGTAACTGATATTCGCTAGCCGGATAAATATTAGGATTATAATATAAGACACTAATTTTAAAGTAAGGCAGTAAACGACTAATTGCCGCGCTACTACAGGGTGCGCAGCAACTATGCAGTAGTAGGGTGGGCGTAAGTCCACGGCGCTCAATTTGGGCGATAGTCTTCAGGAACTCTTTATGGTAATTAATCTGGGATTGATTCATGTTGTCAGACAGATTCATTACGCGCATTCATGATCTGTGGCGCGCCCGGAGAGATTCGAACTCCCGACCTTCTGGTTCGTAGCCAGACACTCTATCCAACTGAGCTACGGGCGCTTAATTACTTTTCCCTGAGTCATAGTAGAAAAAAACGCGCTAAATGTCAATCTACTTTCGTAGCGATGTAGTTACCTCGTAGCTGGGGTGCGCTGCTCATAATTAGGCGCTGATTTTATATACAGTAGCAGCTGAGCTATCCGGCTACTGCGTGCCAACAGTGCCGCAATTAGAAATGAGCACAAGGTGGTACCGATAAATAGCAGCAACAGTTTAAGCGCGGGATTAGTAATAGCAAAATAGCGAGTTAGAGCCATGCGAATAGGGTTATGCAACAGATAGATCGCAAAGGCATAACGACCGAGCAAGGAGATTATCCGATTCGGATGGTCCGAACGCGTCGGATGGGTCTGATGGCCGAATCGTCGGCTAACTAAGATAAAAATAGTAAAACTGGTCCACAGTAGCGGTAGATAGTTATACCAGACGTTATAGGCAACGCCATGTGCATAGCAAAAGAGCTGGGTCCATAGGGCAACAAAATAAGTAAGTAGACCGCTAGCCAACAGCGCACCGGAAGATAGTCGTTCGGCGGCGCCCTGCTTAACTAAATAGCCGACGATCACTATTAGTCCGTATACCCCGCCTAAAAAATTGAGATCTAATTGATTAGCTAATGGCGCCCACCCCCATAGTTTCAAATAGACATTCAGGGTAGGTAAAACTAGCAGATAAGCAGTGATGATTAGTAGTGGTATCGCTAGCGTAGCTGGCACGTGTTCTCTACGGCGTACCACACTCTGTAGGCTCTGGGCTAGCCAGGGGATAAATAGATAAATCCCTAGGATGGTAGGCATGTACCACATGTGGCTAATATTAGTAGCTTTGCAAAAAAACAGGTTGCGTAGCAGGGTATCCAGCTGCAGCGTTTTGCCATCATACCATGCCCGAAAGAGATTATAGAAAACTATCCAAATTTCTACCGTGAGCAATAACGGCAGCCAATTACATCGATAAAACCGCCGGATTGTAGCTTGATTATAGCTTCGATCTAACAGTAAATAACCGGTGAGAAAGAAAAAGAGCGGTACGCCTAAGCGCCCGAGAGTAAAGCAGCTAAAAGCCAGCAGCTGCCCCCCCCCACGCAGTATAATTGTTCATCGCTTTCAGAGTGAAAGAGTATACTCCTTCGACGCAATGGTTAAGCACTACACAAAGAATAGCAAAGGCCCGGACTAGATCTAGCCAATAGATTCTAACTTGTTTATCTGCCATATTTTGTTCTTCTGTGCGCTATTACTTTATTCTTTATCTCGATTAGTCACTAATTATTAAACACAACTATGCTATATTTTTTGCGGTGATCTTGTCAAGCAGATCCGGACGCCGCTGCGCGGTGCGCTGCAGACTTTGCGTTTGGCGCCACTGCTGGATCTGCTGATGATGACCGCCTAGTAAAATCTTCGGTACGCACTGCCCGGCGAACTCCCGTGGCCGAGTATATTGCGGATAATCCAGTAGGTTGCTCATAAACGAATCCGCTTGCACCGAAGCTAGATTACCTACCACCCCCGGCAGCTGCCGCGCAATGGCGTCAATTAGCAGCATGGCAGGTAGTTCACCCCCACTCACTACAAAATCCCCAATAGACAGCTCTAAACCCGGGTAGAGGGTAAAAATTCGCTCGTCAAAACCTTCGTAGCGCCCAGCTACTAAAGTAAAAGTTTTAGTTTGGTTGTTGCTATTATTATGATCCATGTTATAATTCATGTTCGCTAGAACATTTATTAGCTGTTGATTCATTTTTATGCCTTGGGGAGTGAGGTAAATCAGCTGTCCGATCGTGCCCTGCCGCCCAATATCCTGCAAACAATCAAATAACGGTTGCACCATGAGAATCATCCCGCCTCCTCCACCATAGGGCCGATCATCCACTTTATGCTGGGGATTGGCAGCATAATCACGTGGATTCCAGCACTGCAGCGTAATTAGACCCTGCGCCAGCGCCCGCCCAATTACGCCGTCATAGCGCAGCGCGCTAAACATCTCCGGCATGATGGTTACCAGATGAAAGTGTAGGGTGCGTAGTATATTCATGTTATTAAATTAATACCTGCGGTTAATGCGTATCGATTAGCTGCAATAATTTGAACAAAAATTGTTCTATCAGCAGCGTGCTATTTAGATTAAATTGTCGCTGCTCCGCTACCGCTTGGCCCCACCAACGTTCTAAATCATAAAGTGTCGTCCAGCAGCTCTGTTGGGCGATAGCAGCTAGGAACGTTGTTTGATCTAGATTGACCACCCATGCTGCTTGGTGCAGTTTCATTTTAACTAGATCCTGCATCAGCGTTTGTAGCATCTTAGTTAATTGTGGCCAGTGCATCAGTTGTAGTAGTTGCTGGGCTAGTTCACTAATCTGGTCGTAATGATCATGCGGCGAACGGTTAGGAGGCGCCCAGAGCAGTTGTTGTAGCTGGCTAAAGAGTTGTTGTCGCTGCTGCCAAATCTTATGCTGCTGCAGGCTAGCGCGTATCGTTAAAGGAGCGGCGTCAAAGAGCCGCCAGGCCAATTGCAATTGCTGATCATACGATGGGTCACATGGCTGGTCATTTTGCATATGCCTCTCCATAGAGTTATGCGGGAGAGATTGCTGCCGCAGCCACTGCTGCATCGCTTGTCGTTGCGGCACTCCGATTTCTAAGCGCAGCGGTACTAAACGGCTACGCAGCGTAGCCGCCAGCCGCGATGGGTAACTGGTAATAAACATCGCACAGCTAGCTGGCGGTAACTCCTCTACCGTTTTTAAGAGCGCGTTGGTGGCGGCGATATTCAGCCGTTCCGCGCTATCCATAATCGCTACCTTGTAGCCGCCACGGCTAGCGCTATAGTGCCAAAAGTTATTAAAATCACGCACCCGGTCGACAGTAATGGCTGCGCTGGCCTGCGGAACATGGGTAGCCGTTGGCACCGCATCCACTAGCCAACAATCCGGATGGGTTAGCTGCTTTTGCAACAGTTGACAGCTTGGGCAGCAGCGGTCCTCGCCGCATAAACATAACTGGTTTTCATCCTTATTATAATCATGTTGTAATTGATTAGCGCGTGTTCGCGCTCGACTACCCCATGCGCAATTTTCACATAGCAGCACTCTAGCCCAATAAGCAGCTAAATCCGCCATGCCGCTGCCGGGCGGACCAACTAGTAGCAGTGCCGGTGCCAAACAGCCGCGTTGTAGCTGCTGCAGCCATTGTTGATGTAGCGCAGTTTGCCAAGGGTAGGGTGGATCTGATCTCATTAACCATTTATATAAGCGAAACTATTACTAGCGTCAAGTTGTCATGTAGGCAAGGATAACAGTTTAACCCACACCACTAAATGACTGATGTAGGTGGTAAATTTTGGGTAAGCGAGTCCGCAGTGCGCATAACAGTTCATAAGGAATGGTATTTATCAAGTGAGCCCATATTTCTACTGTTAGATCGCTATCTAGTAAAATAACCGTATCACCCACCGAACAAGCACAATCGGTAACGTCGATCATCATCTGGTCCATGGCAATACTACCTACTTGCGGCACTAATTGGCCGTGCACTTTAACCATTAGCTGGTTCGAAAGTGCTCGCGGGACGCCATCCGCGTATCCAAGTGGTATAGTGGCAATTACGCTTGGACGCTTAGTATGATAACGATAACCGTAGCCTATCCCTTCGTGAATTGATAATGTATGTAGATCCACTATTTTACTGCGTAACGTAATGAGCGGCTCAAGTGGCACAGGATTTAGACATGAACTAGGCATATCCGGATATATACCATATAGCGCTAGACCTAATCGGCACATATTACTGTACCGATCGTGGTAATAACCTGCGCCTGCGCTATTAGCCAAATGTAACAATGGTGGTAGGTTATCAGGTGCCAACTGGCCAATAATATCTTCCCACAGTTGAATTTGCCGTCGACTGCAAGCCTCATGCTCCGCGCAAGCTAAATGGGTAAATAGACCACGTAATTCAAGTTCATGGTAACTTTGTACCCATCTAATAAACGTTACCGCTGCTTCAGGACTCACCCCCAAGCGATGCATGCCGGTATCGATTTTAATATGTAGCCTTGGGCGATGCTGGCTGTTCTTAGCAATTTGTACACAGCGTAACACCTGCTCTCGGTTAAAAACGGTAATGGATAAGTTAGCCTCTATGGCTGCTGGTAATGCTGTGAGAGGTAACGCGCCTAATACTAAAATTTCGCATTCGCTATTTATCGCACGTAACTCCAAGCCTTCTTCAAAGGTAGCAACGCCAAAATGTTGAATGCCTTGCTGCAATAATGTTTTTACTATTTTAATGGCACCGTGGCCATAAGCATCCGCTTTAACGACTGCTAATACCTGATAATGGGCTGGTAAATAGTGCTGCTTTAGTTTATGCAGATTACGAACCAAGGCATCTAAATCTATCTCCAACCACGCTTCGCGCTCTAACGGTTGTACAATATTTGCCATAAGTCACCATAATTTTCAATAATAATTAAGTCGCCATAACTTTCGATAATAATAGCGCTGTTAAAAATTTCTACAACTCATGTTAATCATGCGTATGGTAAGCAACGCTGTTGCCGTTCATCATGCGGCTGCCACTGCACTATAATACTCAGCTCTTCGCCATCGGTAACCGGTTGTTCAAAAAGGTAGGGGCGATCATGCCAAGCGCACTGGATCTGGTCAAAAATCACCTTACCATTGACTTCTAGCCGGGTATAGTCTAACCAATAGGGTACTCGTACAGTCGGATCGGCAGCGGTACGTAGATCTAGCGCCTTTAGTTCAATACGCATCAGCCCGGCGCCGATGCAGCGTAGTTGGAGCTGTAGTTGACCGGCTTCGGATTGCAACAGGTAGCCGCGCCCTTCTGGCCTCTGATTGAACCAGGATGGCGTAGAGAGGATTGCATACGGATCAGAAATTGATTGGAACTCCAGATCGTTGAGCACTGCTGCCTCCGTATTAGCCGCTTTACCAGTGTTTTTGGTCGTTGTCCGACGGTTTTTAATGTCCAGTCGCGCGGTGACGTAGGCGCTAATTACGCTGCTGGCACGCAGCGGGACCGCGGTGACGCCGGTGGTTTGTCCGGCGGCGATCTGGCGGAGCATGTAGGAGGCGACCGACTCGGAGCTGCGCATCCATTGATTAGCTAAGCAATCGGCGTAAATTTTACTAATGGGCAGTACCAGATAGGCGTTGCGATCGGGAAAATAACTAGCTTTAACCCAATTTTCCGCTAGTTTATTAAACGTCCGTTCCTGATAAAGCATTTTAAAGGTGCTTGCAACTTCTGGGGCAAAAAAAGCAGTCTTAATGTATTCACGAATCTGAGCTACCGAAATAGCAGGATTAGCCTGCGCTGGTGCTGTTAGCTGGTGGCCACGAGTAGTCGCTGCACGGGGCACAAAGGATCTATGACGCCGAGGATATTTTTGGTTAAGTTGATGTGCGTAACGGATAGTGACTGCATCGATACTACGGCCACCATTAACGCGAATCCCGAGCAGTGCTGGATTATAGCGATCATGCATCACCGCCATTAATAGGTTATTATCCGGACAATCATGGGTGCTAAGTTGCAAACGGTGCAAGTTGGAGTCCAGAAGGACAGCTAAGGTAATGACGCCACTAAAAAAAGACTCTACCATAGCTCGTCCGAAATGGTAGCGGCTGATAACAGCCATGTACAATTCGTTATTAATATATTTCTCAGGTAATTCCTTGCCCAACGCGCGATATTTTTGTCGTAACGCCGCAAAAGAACGTTGCACTACTGCGTAGTTTGATAAACTTAACGTTGAGTCAACACGCGTTTTATCTTTTATATAAGTCGCTAGAAAAGCCTCTTGGCCTTCGATCCAGCGACCACGGACCGATTCACCTCCGCCACCAGTAAAAGAGTAATGTAGCTGTTGATTGTAATGTCGTTTCCAATACATCTCCATATGCAAAGTGAGTTTGCTATAAAAAGAGATATTTAAAGTATCGGCCAACGAATATTTGATAGCGTGGTTACGTAAACATTCACGATGATTAAGCGGAAAATGGTATAGCCTAGCGATCTCGCTAGCGATTGCAAAATCTTCATTATGGGTATGTAACCCATCATTAGTAGAATTAACACATATTTGGTTAAGATCGATTCCGGAACTTAAAAATAACCCGAATACCATCCGTGAATCAAATCCACCAGATAAATCTACAGAAATATTATTGTTCTGTTGTTGCAAACTGCGGATGAAATCTATCCATTTATTTGCCCAGTCATCTAGTACTGCCATCCCTTGGACTGAATCTAGAGTTAGACTGTATTCATTATAATCCTGTAGTGACGTAGAATGGCTTTTATTAGCTAAGTTAATGTGCACTACTGCTGCACGATCTAAACATCTAATCTCATTAATAATTGTTTCGGTTACGGCAATAGAACAAAGACCGCCCGAACCCGGCACCGCATTACCAATTAAACAATCCGCATATTCCCGATTAAAGCTAATCGGATGCTGTTTTTTGACGTACTCGAGAAGATAAAGAAAGGAATTACTTAACGCCCAATAATCGCCATCTTGATAAAGATATAGTCCATAACAACCAATAAAATCCTGACGAACGATGATCTCGGTGGCGGTTTGTTGCACATAGACATAGGCTCCATCCGGGGTAGGCTGCCGACCCGCTAACTGCTCGGCATCTAAAATGACCTGGCCATTAATTAGACAATAACCATAGAGTTTAGTTGAAATCTGGCTCAGGGTTTCCGGCGCGATGATAAAAAAATGCTCCGCCACTACAAATAAATCCTGAGTGCTGCCCCCCCCCTAGGCTGCCCGAAAAGTCGTTGTTTGACTTATTAGTATATAACATATCGTATTTTTATTTTTATTGTGCTATATCTTGTGGTTGTGTCCGTCTAAAATTATAATTAAAAAGCTAATTGCGTCACCACTATATCCGAATCGTCGATTAAAAACAACTAACGTTACGACATTTTTGCCAGCCAAGTCCACAAGCCCGGCAGCAATTTTACTTTTACCCGGATATGAGATACACTGTGAACAGCTAAAGCTTTCTTTGAATTTCAAGAATAGAAATGGTGATTTATATGAATTTAGCAAAAGTTTCTGCAAACGGTCAGATAACCGTTCCGATAGAAATGCGGCGACTGCTCGGTTTAAAACCTGACGATAAAATATTGTGCCGCTAAAAAACAAGATGGGGAAGTTGTTATAAGCAATGCTTCTTCCAAAGCTACTTAGTAAGTATGTGGATATGTGGAAACGGCTGTTTCAGGTCCTGGGGAGCTGCTCCAATGCGCTACTGAATTTTAGTGCGCTGACCCTGCTGGCGTTAGCTGGGTTATATTGCTACACCTCTATCTCCCTACCTGATGTACGACAACTGCGTACGCTGGCGTTACAGATTCCGCTACGGGTTTATAGTAGCGATGGGTTATTAATAGGCGAATTTGGTGAGCAGTACTGCGAGCCGGTACGGATCGGGCAAATACCCCAGACGCTGATTGATGCGGTGCTGGATGTGGAAGATCAGCGTTTTTTCGAGCACAAGGGGGTGGATTTTTACGGTTTAGTGCGGGCGGCGAAACAGCTGGTGGCTAGCGGCAAAAAGTTAGAAGGTGGTAGTACCATCACCATGCAGCTGGCGCGTAACTATTTTTTAAGTCGCGAAAAAAGTTTTATTCGCAAAATTAATGAGATTTTATTGGCGTTTAATATCGATAAATATTTTAGTAAACGGGAGATTTTAGAGCTTTATTTAAATAAAATCTATTTTGGGCGACAAGCTTACGGAATCGCCGCCGCCGCGCAAGTCTATTATAATAGAGAGCTATCAGACCTAACTATTGCTCAACAGGCGATGCTGGCTGGACTACCGCAGGCGCCGTCGCGTAATAACCCGATTAATAACCCTACCGCAGCACTAGAACGGCGCAATCATGTACTGCTGCGAATGTATGAAAATGGACATCTGACCCGGTCGCAGTACCAGACCGCGCTGGTGGAGCCTAATAGCGCAGCGCCAAAACATCGTTCGCTGGAGCTGGAGGCGCATTATGTGGCAGAGATGGTGCGCCAAGAACTCTATAGCCGTTACGGCAAAGCAGCCTATTGTGGTGGCTATGAAGTGGTGACTACTGTTGACTCCAAATTACAACAAATTGCTGGGGCGGCGCTTTGTAACGGGCTATTGCAGTATGATCGGCGGCATGGTTATCGGGGGGTGGAGGGTAATTTAGGTGCGCTGCCACTGAGTGCGTGGCCCGATCGCTTAGCGAAATTTCGGCCGATTGGTCCGCTGCAGATTGCGGCGGTGTTGAGTACTAGTAGTCGTGGCCAGCAGTTGCAGTTACTGCTGGCGGATCAGCGTCGTATTATGGTCGAGCGTCCTCCATCTTGGTCATATCGGTGGTTCAAAGGAGATCTGGTGTGGGTGTATGCGCAGCGGCCGACGACAGCTGATGGTAACAGCCGTAGCAGTAACGACAACGAGCGTATAGGTCATGTCAATAAAGATGAGTCAAAGACGGAGCTAAAATGGCAGATTGGGCAGCTGCCGGCGGTGGAGGGGGCGATAGTGGTAATGAAACCCAACAGCGGGGAGATTGTAGCGCTGCAGGGTGGTTTTAGCTATCAAAACAGCAAATTTAACCGGATTACCTCGGCCGAGCGGCAAATGGGTTCGCTGTTTAAACCTTTCTTATATTCGGCGGCGCTGGCGGCGGGCTACAATCTAGCTGGTATTATTAATGATGTGCCGCTGGTGATCCAAATCCCCGGTCAGCCGGTCTGGCGTCCCCAAAACGCCTCCGGTTATTTTTATGGTCCGACCACGCTACGGACCGCGCTGGTGCAATCACGTAATCTAGTAACCATTCGCCTGCTGCAGCAACTGGGGGTCAAACCAGCGATTAGTTATATTCAGCATTTTGGTTTTATGGGGAATACAGAGTTACCGCCTTCGCTTTCGCTGGCGCTGGGTGCGGGTACTACGACTCCGCTTAAGATCGCTACCGCCTATCTAGTTTTTGCTAATGGCGGTTACAAAGTGCAGCCCTTTATAATTAAGCGAGTGGTGCAACGGACTCCGCAGGGTACCAAACTGATTTATCGGGCGGCCGAGCTAACGGCGGCGGCAGGGGATGCAGAGCGGAGCTATTCTCGGGTGATTAGCGCGCAAAACTGTTATCTAATTAATGACGTGCTACATGAGGTGGTGGAGCGTGGGACCGCGCGGCGCGTAAAAACTTTGGGGCGAAAGGACCTAATGGGCAAAACCGGCTCCACCAACGATCTGGTGGATGCTTGGTTTGTGGGCTATAATCCCGAGCTGTTAGGGCTGGTATGGGTAGGCTTTGATCAGCCACGCAGTACCGGTGAATATGGCTCGGCAGCGGCGCTACCGATCTGGATAGATTTTATGAGGTCAGCTTTAGCGGGGGTACCAGAGCAAGTACGGCCAACGCCACCAGGCATCGTTACTGCGTTGGTTGATAAAACCACCGGGCGCTTGTTGTCCATGCAGCCGTCGCAAGAGGGAAAAGAGTGGGAGGAAGAGGATGTTTATGTAGAAAAATTTATTGATGGACAGTTGCCGCCGTCGGAGGCGTCCGAGGTGTGGGATGAGGATGATTTTTGGCAACGTGAGAATGAGATTGCGAACGATGCGCCGCATCAGCAGCGCGGGTTGTGGAACCACGACGATCAGTATCACCACTCCGGGTTAGTCGCGCCGGGTGGCCGGGGAGCGACTTATGACAGTGCAGCAACGAGAGACGCGCAGGATGATGAACTGTTGTTTTAAACTGCATGACACCGTGCAGGTGCAGCCTTTAGCGCTAGATAGCCAACTATTGGGTTTATCAATTGCTAAATTAACTTGGTTAGACTATACGGATACCGCCAGTATCATGGCCCTAGCGGATGATCTGCAGCAGTTAGCGGCGCGCGGCTTTCAGTCTGTTTATTTACGAGTTGAGAGCCGGGCGGAGGTGGCTAATCGGCTAGCGCAAACTTGCGGCGGCCAGTTGTGCGCCCAGCAGGTGGAACTGCAACGACGAGAGCAGATTGGGCGGTCGCTGTACACGGGGCTAACGCAGCCTAGGATACAACAGCAGCCAGCATTTACGATTACTGAATGTGGTTATAGTGCCGATCAGCTACCGGAAGCATTGCTACAGCTAGCGTCGCTTTTTTTACCCCACTCGCATCTATTTCGAGATCTACAGCTGCCGCCGGCCGGCATTACGGCGATCTATCGGACCTGGATTAGCAATGCGGTTGCTGGTCGTGCCGCGAAACGGGTTTTAATTGCACATAAAATTAGCACCCAGTTAGCGCCTCAAGAGGCAGAACCAGTTGGTTTGATTACGCTTGATTGGCAGCGGGTGGAGACGATAGCGCAGGCAGAGCAGACAGCGCAGGTAGCGGCGGAGGGGCCGATCGGGGAGATTGGGCTACTAGCGGTATCGCCTTGTGAGCAGGGGCAACATCTAGGTAGCGCGTTGCTAGATAGTGGACTAGTGTGGTTACAGCAGCAGGGTTGCCAGGTGGTTCAGCTAACCACCCAGTGCGATAACCAGCCGGCGCTACGGTTATACGCCAGTCGACAGTTCACGGCGATTCAGCATTATAATTATTATCATTTCCATTTAAAGCATGGGATATAAGCAGGTAGTGAGCGGTGGTCTTTATTTTGTTGACAAGCTAGTGGCAGATCGATTATACATTATTAGGAAAGTAGTGCGTTGCAGGTTAGATGGGGTATCGCCAAGAGGTAAGGCACTGGATTTTGATTCCAGCATTCCCAGGTTCGAATCCTGGTACCCCAGCCAGTTTTAATCAGGTGGTGGTTCAGTATTATTATTTGCTAATTTTATTTGCTAATAGCGGCAGTTAGCTAAACTGTAGGCAATATTTATAATACATGGTCTTACAGTACCAGATATAATCATAAATACGCCATAACATAATAAGATGAATGGTTTGCGTTATGTGAGCAGACAACGGGGCAGTTGTGTATCTAGGTTATCCATCGCCTTAACATCAACAGCGGTATCCATCTCCGCTTCAATCCGATCCGCCGGTTTTACTTTTGTTGAACTTATCATCACCATGATAATGATTAGCCTAGTGGCAATGGTCGGTGGGCATTATTTACTGGACACGCAGACTTTTAGCGTTCGCATGGAGGCAGAACGGGTAGCCGAGAATATTCGCTGGGCGCAGAGTTATGCCATTAGCCACGGCTATAGCGTAATTATGTTGTTTGCGGGGCAGCAATACAGCTTGTTTACTCAACGGGATGGTCAACCGATCGCTTGGTCCGCACTGCGGCGCTCTTGTGAACAGAATGTCTGCCGCTTAGATCCGAAACTCTATTTTCCTGCTCAATTATCCTTTATTATTGACCAAAATGGTGGCTTTAATTATCTAGAGAGCGAGCAGCCCACGCGGACCGCGCAGGCTGCGGGGAGGCGGCAACCCCTGCTGGCAGATGATTACTATCTACGCATTCCGCTAGTGGAGATACCAAGCACTACGCCGTCTAACCTAGATGCCTATACGGATAATTTTCTTTTTATTGTGCTCTCGACCCTCGGGGGTACAGTTAAGGTGATGGATTGGATGGAGACAAGTACATTATGAGGGATCAGGCTAGAAGCAGGCGCGGTACCACTATGGTAGAAGTGTTGCTGGCCACGATAATTCTTTCTTTTGTAGCGCAAGTCTTATTCTGCGGTTATAAATATGTTGCAGAACAGCCTAGTTTTCTGCTATCGCAGCAAGCTAATCTGCGTAATGAAGCCAATAATTGCATGGAATATCTACTGCGCAGTTTGGACCAGACTAATTTTGATTGGACTAATTCGGTTACTGAGGCCGGGCAGCCACCGCAGATGCAGGAGGCATTGCTGCAGTGCCAAGAACGTTGTCGGCAGTTGAATGATCACTATCGTTTTGACATTCTGCTGCATACAGATCAGACCCAGCAGCTATTTAATTATGGTCATCTATTGGGGACCTGGATCGAAGTCAGGGTTACTAATCCCCAAAGTGGGGGAAGCTATAGCGCCCAAACTTTAATTGGCTATGCGGATCCTAAAATTAAAGTGAACGCTAGCGTGCGGCGTAACTATCCGAAAAATGCTCCTGAAATGCATTGTTACCTCATGGATTCGTTACTAAAACAGGATTATATTCCTTTCACTTTTGAGCAATGGGAGTATCTGAAGCGCGTATGCGATAGACGGCGGAACTTCATTTTAGAAGTTTCTAGTTTGAATATTATTGATAGCTTCATACGAAATTTTGGACATACGGCAGAATCATTAAAATATGGCGCCAAGCACCAGTACCATAGATTTAGTCGTAGCGCAGAGCCTGGCCAGTATAAACCGGTGCAGTTTGCGGATGGTACGGTGTTGCGTTCGTGCGATGACTATCGAACAAAAAGTAAGGAGTGGGATAAAACTAATAGGTGGCAGCACGTTATGGATCGATTCTTTCGTATGTATCATGAATCGCAAGCAAGATGGAAAAATAAACAGGATTAGTGATTGGATCGGAATTAAGGTAAACCAAGGGGGTGAGCTTGTGCTACTGATAGATACGTTGTTTGTCAGGTTGGTTAGTAGCTAGTGAGGTGGAGCAGGCAGTGACGGGTTAAACGTAATTACCAGAATAACAGTACTGGTAAGATAGTAGGATAGTTGCCAAACAGCTTAAAATTGGTTATTTTAGTAGAAAACGACTGATTAATAGCCAATACTAGAACAGATGATCATATAGCAGCCAAGTAGGTATAAATTATGCCAGATATGTTAGAGAAAGTGAAGGCGGATAGAATCCAGCTCTCTTTAGATAATGCCAACAACGATATTAATAATATTTATTTTTATGTCCGGGTGGTCAATCAAAATAAATATGCGCTGGTGGAAGAGGCGGAAGTAAAGAATTTAGGTGATCATGTAGTGGTGCATATGTACGG
>CAVFMC010000009.1:0-17573 GCA_963623565.1 Bacteroidaceae bacterium
TCCCAATTTCTAATCACGCTTATTAATGTAATCAAATTGGGCTAATAATCAATAATAAGCAAACGACAAAGCGATAGCCTTGATTTAGAACAATTTAGAATGCTAGGATACTTTAACTACTACTAGCTGGTCAAGGAGTAAAATCGACCCCTCCTGCGGGTAAGCGGGCATGGCGCGCACCTCCACTCGCTGCAGCATAGGTTCAACAGTTTTTTTAGGGTTAGGAATAATCGGCATGGCCACACCTAAAAGATTTTTAAAAATCCCCTGCCAGGACCAGAGGTTGCAGATAGCGCTCCAGGTAAAATTACCAAATTGCGCGTAGGCATTAGCGTGATGATATAGATGACTTTTGTAGAACATCGGATTCTTGGCGGGCACACCAATTGTTAAAAAGTGATAGCCTGACCGCGGCGGATAATAACCTTTGTCGGTTAGGGTTTGTAAAATATTATGAGCTAGACTACTAGCGGCGTTGATCCCCTGGCGCAATGCCTCTTGGTCACGTTGCACCGAATAGATATTACCCCATAGTAGTAGCAGCGCGGCTAGTAGGCAGCCAGCACGGGCGGTGGTAGTGTGCGAGCGCGGGCAGGCGGTGGCTACTGGTGAATTGACAAACTCCAGTGTTGCTAGCGCTACGGCCAGCAGTAGTGGTAGCAACAACGCTAGCGGGGCGGTCTGCTGCACGCTTAAGGGGGCGGTGGGGGCTAATAGCAGCGAAACGTTGCAAAAAAGTGGATAGCCGGCATATAGGGCTATGGCTAGTAGTACTTTGTATTTGTATTTAGCGGTGCAGCTAGTTTTAACTGTAGCCTTACGCCAAAGTGGCAATAGTCCTGCGAAGACAAAACAGGCGATCAGTAGTAGCACGGCGGCGATTAGCGCCGGCCCTTCGAACATGTTATTATGATAGTTACTACCGCAGAGATATTTCCCGAACTCCTGATAAGCTTTAATTAGATTAGGTATAAGGTGATGCAGGATGCTGCCTAGGCTGATGGTATTACATCCCATGTAGGACGCGAGGGTCACGCCATAGAGTTTAAGGATCAGGGTAGTAAGCCCCTGATAAAGCAGCATACCGCCAATTGCAACAAGCAGACTGTTACGTAGGTAGAACCAAATTTGGGACCAGGCCCGATCTTGCACCAGCATCAGCTGGAGAGTGGCCGTAATAATTAGCGGAACACAGCCGATATAGCCCTGATAGAGCGCCATGCCTAGAGTTAGACTAATCATCCCTAGTAATAACCAGCACCCGCTGTTACTACGCATCACGTTACGCATACGGAATCGGCTAGTTGGCTCGTCCTGCACACTAGCCAGGCTCCGTACCGTCGACCAGGCGCAGCAGGCGAAGCAGAGAAAAGTTACCGCATAGGGGATCGCCATAAAAGCATAGGAGAGCGCTACGCAAACTAGGGTACTAGTGATAAAGAGACCAGAAAAGAGATAATGAACAGCGTTGGTGCAGCACTGGGTCCGTAAAGCTAAGCTGTCGATGATTAATTCCGTTCCCAGTAGAAAAATGGCTAATGTAATCAGCGCATTAAAAGGAACAGCGATATTACCGAAATAGAGCTGATTGCAATAGGGCAGCGCCCAGCGGCCTAGGGAGCGCTCCCAATTACCCGAGAGCATATAAAACCCTTGCCAGATGCCATCCATATGGTTGACTAGAATGTTGGTGGCCAGGTTTAAGTAAACCAGGTAAGCAAACGCCAGTTTTAGACCAAAAGTGATTAAATGAGCAGTAACAGAGCGCGAACCAATACTAACCAGCGGCATTGCTGGTGATTGGGAAGCGTCGGATATGACGTCGGTGCAGTGGCTGATTGGCAGCTGCTCACGCTGCTGCAGCCACGGCAAAATCGGTAGGCAAAAAGCTAGTAGAAGAGATAAAACGCAATATTTAATTACAAAAGCATTGATCGTAGGGTGGGGGGGGGGAAGCAGCGGACCAGTTAAACAGCGCCGAGAGCAGGCGACTGGTATCACCAAGAAACAGCTGAGCAGCGCTTAAAGTAACACAATTCAGCAGCAACAGATCCAGCAGGTATGCTCCGATTTGATGCGCGACAGCACAACTGTCGTTGTTCCTGAGTAGGTAATGCTTCCAACAGGACATTAATAATCCCGGACCTAATAATATCAGTATTGCTAACACTGCATCGCGTCCTTTTTATATTTATATTTGTGGCGTATTTGTATTATAATGTAATTACATTATTATGTTCGTTATTGCTCGTTCACTGCTATCCACTATTACGCTACCGCAGCATCCCAACGTTGTCAACATGCTAATAACCTAACAACCTTTAGCCCTATCACTGTCGCTGTTATCATTCAACTGGCGTATTTTTCTTAATCGGCATAATCACAAACAGATTACCAGCAGGCGCGTTTTTTTCTTCTAGAACAATCCCCCCCAACTCCCGGTGTAGATAGATAATCAGACTATCTTGGGTTACCACCTTTAAAATATCGCGCAGATAGTCGATATTTAACATAATGGCCAACGGCGCTTCATGATAGGCGATAGGTAGGCGATCGCGCGCTTCTTGCCCGGGATTATTGCTATCTAGCTTTAGCCACCCATCTACAAAAGTTAAAATGACGCTATGAAACATCTCATTAACTAATAGATGCACCCGTTGCAACGCCCGCAGCAGCGGTTCGGTAGGCAGTTCAATTCGGATCTCGCCTTTTTTAGGAATAATCCGTTGCCAACTGGGATAGTGCCCCTCAATCAGCTTAGACGTCAGTTGAAAACGAGAATGCGTAACCTGAATATACTGCGCACTATAATTAATGGTCAGCAGCTCATCATTGTCATCATAGCCACTAGGAATGCTACTCTGGCTAGCCGGCGTCTCATCACTGTTGTTATCACCGCTATTACCATTATCACCATTATTGCTACCGCTATTACCGCCATTAGTCGCCAAGATTCGGCTAAGCTCCACCACCGTTTTACGCGGCACGATTAGCTGCTTGGCTTGTACTACGGCAGTAGTTAAGCTAGTGCGCGCTGCCGCCAGGCGATGACCATCGGTCGCGATCACCTGGAGCTGATCAGTGTTAAAATCTAGCAATAGCCCGGTTAAATAATGACGCACATCCTGCAGCGGAATGGTAAACATGGTTTTAAGCAGTAGATTACGGAATTGCGTGCTGGACAGATTAATCCCGTTAACAGCAAAGGCGGGATGGGTCACCTTAATTAGCGGAAACTGCTCGGACGGCAAGATGGGCAGGGTAAAACGGCTTTCCAGACTAGCGACCTGCAGTTGACTGTTGGTCGGATCAATAGTTAATTTTACTAAGCTATTACTAGTTAACAAACGGCAGATATCCAGCATTTTACGCCCCGGCATGGTAAAGGCCAGCGGTTGCTCGCTCCACAAATTCTCATCGTTGCTCTCAATAAAACTACTAATTTCCATTTCTAGATCCGAGGCGGTTAAGGTAATGCGAGTTCCGGCAACTTGTACCAGTAGATAAGTTAGAATCGGAATCTGCTGTTTACGTTCACTTAAATTGACAATTAGCTGTAACGCTCTAATTAACTCTTCTCGTTTCAGCTGGAGCACGATTTGCCCGGTCTGCGCGGTCTGCTCAATTTGTTCGGGTTGCTGGTTGCAATTCATCATTTTGTCTACCTGTTCTGTCTGTTTTATGCGCTTATAGCTTATAAATAACGTTTATTAATTCGCTTATTACTTATTGATTATTAAGAATTAATTTTGATTATGCCTTGTATAAACTCTTTATCACTATATTACAAGCTGACAAAGAATTTTGCTAGCTACCGATTGCATCGTCGTATCGCCGCGTCGACGCACCGACGCACCGACGCATCACCGTATCGCCGTAGCACCGTATCTTCGCACTGTCGCATCATCGCATCGTATCGTTGCCCGCTCGCTGGCTGGCGCCATTGCGGTTTTATACGGTAGTAATAGTACCTGTCATTTCTAAACTGATTATCGCTAGGGATTAGGCAAGATAAGAGCATGAACAAATTGAGGTATTAGATGAGGCGGAACAACAAAATAGTTAAAAAGCGTGATAGTTTTGTATATTTAGAGTGGCGTGGTGGTTTTACTCTGGTCGAATTACTAATCGCGATCGTTATCGTCGGTATTTTAACCACCGCAGCGCTGCCCTCCTATCAGCGATATTTGCGGCGGGCGCGCTTTAGCGAACTTGTACAGCTGACGGCGCCGGTAAAATTAGCGGTAGAGGAGTGTTATCAAAGTTATGGCGATCTTAAGGAATGCAACAGCGGTAAGCATGGTCTGGCGACCGCTACTGCGCAGGCTGACGCCAAAGCCACCATTAGTGTGACTAGTGGCAAAATCACCTTGACTCCTAATAAAAATGTTAAGGGCTTAGAGCCGACGCTGACTTATATTTTAACGCCGACCGTCAATACGGATGGTAGTCTGCGCTGGAGTACCGGCGGCGAAGCGGTAAAAGAGGGGGTGGCGTATTAAATGTAGCTACCATAGCTATCCGTCGTATTAAAGGCTTTTTATGCTCTCGGCTACCCAAATTACCGATCAACTGCTGACCCAAGCGTTGGAGCGGCGTGCATCGGACCTGCATCTGGAGTCCGGTCCGGAATTTGGCCGGATTCGTTTTCGCATTAATGGGGTATTAGAAGAGGTAGGACAGATTAGCGGCGAGCTGTGGGCGCAGCTGCTGTCGCGCTATAAAATTTTAGCCAAGCTAGATATTGCCGAACGCCGGTTGCCCCAAGATGGCCATTTTATTTTTCGGCATCAACAACATGATTACGATTGCCGCCTGAGCTGCTGCCCGGTAGTTTATGGGGAAAAACTGGTGATTCGGATTCTTAATCCACTGCTAGGCATCCCTAAACTGGAAGAATTGGGTCTTAATTCGTCGGAATTAGCGCTGTTCAATCAAGCGCTGCAGAGCTCACAGGGGATGATTTTGGTTACCGGACCCACCGGTAGTGGCAAAACTTTGACCCTGTACGCTGCGCTGCAGCAGATTAATAGCGTGGGGCGTAATATTTCTACCATCGAAGATCCAGCGGAGATCAAGCTATATGGCATTAATCAAACCGAAATTAATCCTAAAATTGGGTTACATTTTGCTACCGTATTACGGTCGCTGCTGCGGCAGGACCCGGATGTGATGATGGTGGGAGAAATTCGGGATCTAGAAACTGCCGAAATCGCGGTGCAGGCGGCCTATACCGGACATTTAGTACTATCGACGTTGCACACCAATTCTGCGGCAGCCACTGTTATACGGCTAGTGGATATGGGGGTAGCAGCACTAAATGTGGTAAGTGCCTTACGACTGATTATCGCTCAACGTTTGGTACGCCGGCTCTGCCCAATCTGCCGACAGCCCTATCAGATCCAGAACGAAACAGACCAGCTACAGTATGATCTGCCGCTAGGTACTACGGTGTATTTAGCTAATAACGCTGGTTGCGCCCATTGCGTGCATGGTTATTGCGGGCGGCAGGCGATTTTTGAAATGTTGGAGCTGGATGAGGGACTGAAACGTTTCCTGCTGACTGCGGGCAATTTAAGTCAATTGGATCAATTCCTGCAGCAGCGAGGCCATTGTACCCTTTGGGAGAAAGGTAAACAGGCACTAGCGGCAGGGCACACTTCGTTAGCGGAGCTCGGACGTGTGGTTAATTAACGCAAGATGTCCAGCGAAAATGCGCCAAAAATATGAGCCTATGAATACGACTCATTAAAATGATTCGACAAATATAATTTAGTAAATAGATTCAGCCAATCATTAAATATGATTCAGTAAATATGCCGCAACGATTATACCAATGGAGCGCACTGGACCCGGACGGGCAAATTCATCATGGTAGCCAACAAGCGTTGTTTAAAATCAGTATCGCACAGCGCTTAAGGAAAAACGGTCTAGTACCGATGGTAGTACAGAAAAGTGACTGGCCATTGCTAACTAAACTAGAGCGTAAACGATTGCTCGAACAGCTGGCCATGTTGCTGGAAGCGAATATTCCGTTGCTGCAAGCGCTAGATTTTATCATTAAAGAGGAGAGTAGTAAAAATTTGCGCTCAGTGCTGCAGCTGGTGGCGCAGCAAATTCTGCTTAAGGGTGAAGCGCTCTCTGACGCGCTCAAAAATCTAGCCGTAGTGAATGAAATGCAGTACCAACTGCTGCGGGCAGGTGAATTGAGCGGTCGTTTAAGCGTGGTACTTCAGCAATTAATTAGCGCGTTTAATCATGCCCAGATACGGCAACGGAAAATTCGTAAACTATTAAGTTATCCAGCCACGCTGCTGCTGGTAACCATTGGTGTGGCACTGATTTTTCTGCACTGTATTTTGCCGCAATTTGCCCAGATGTTTAGCGCCATGCGCCTAGAGCTGCCGTTAGTGACCCGGCTAATTTTAACTAGCGCAACGCTAACCCGGCACTATGCGCTACCGGTACTCTTGCTGCTAGTGGGCAGCGGCGCGGTGCTAAGCGCTAGTTATCAGCAATGGGCCGGCGTTAAAGTGCGTGTAGATCAGTTATTACTGCAGCTGCCATGGTTAGGTCGTGCAATTAAAGAGCGGGCAGCGCAGAAAATTTTTACCCTGCTACACCTCCTATTGTCGTCCGGGGTACATCTAGTGCCAGCCATCGCGTTACTCAAAGAACTTTTTACCCATAGCAGCTATCGACAGGGGCTGACCAAGGCGCAACAAGCGATTGTTAATGGGCTAGAATTGCACCAAGCACTACGGGAGACTAAGCTGTTCGACTCCTCGGCACTGCAATTTGTGATGCTGGGCGAACAGAGCGGCCAGCTGGTAGCGATTACTCGGCAGCTAGGCGAGTACTACAATAAACGGCTGACGGATCGCTTGGAGAATTTGGGTAAACGTCTAGAACCAATCATTACCCTCTTTTTAGGTGTGGTAGTCGGGGTGTTGGTACTAGGAATGTACCTACCGATTTTTCAGCTTGGTGAGGTGGTACGCTAGGTAGCAAGACAGTAGTTACAAAAAAGTATACTTTAAGAACGAAATTGATTATGGTTGTGCACTGTTGCTATATAGGCTGTGGATAGTAACTCCTTGGCTGCCACAGCGCTTGACAAGCAGCTAACAACATGATTTACTGGAGTCGAGTAGTGAGGGTCCCCATCGTCTAGAGGCTTAGGACATCGCCCTTTCACGGCGGTAACATGGGTTCGAATCCCGTTGGGGACGCCAAGCAAATAGCTTACATAGTGTGCCACTAGTATGCCATTTTAGAAATATTCAGAAATATTCGTTATGTAAATTAATACGTTAAATAATGTATGGTCGCAGCGCAAGAGAGCTGTGCAGCAGATCTTAATAACAATAATCTACCCGCTGCCAATTCGCTCACTCCTAATAGCTATAGATATAAAACTAATCTCGTAGATCTAAGCGCTACCCAGCTACGAGAGCTGCTGCTTAGCCTGGGGGAAAAACCGTTTCGGGTACAGCAGCTGTGGGGTTGGATCTATCAGCGCGGGGTAGAAGATTTCGCCGCCATGACCAATCTTAGCAAATCACTCCGCGCTTATCTAGCTGACCATTACACTATCACCTGGCCGCAAGTGAAAACTTATCTAGACGCGCCGGACGGCACACGCAAATGGGTAATCGAGCTAGCGGATGGCGCCTGCATTGAAAGCGTCTATATTCCCGATGGCCAGCGCGGGACGGTTTGCCTCTCCTCGCAGGTGGGCTGTGCGGTAGGCTGTGCGTTCTGTGCCACTGGGCGCATGGGCGCAGGACGCAATTTAACCCTTAGCGAAATTATCGGTCAGTTTAAAATCGCCCTACAAACTTTTTCGCAAGACCAACGGAATCTGGATCATGCTATCACTAACGTGGTATTTATGGGGATGGGTGAGCCGATGCTGAATCTAACTAATGTTTCAGCTGCATTGGAAATCCTGCTGGATGATTATGCCTATGGCTTATCTAAATATCGCGTCACCGTCAGTAGTTCCGGTTTAGTGCCACAGCTCATGCAGCTACGCGATAGCGGCCTAGAAGTAGCGTTAGCTATTTCGCTGCATGCCACTAACGATCACTTACGCAACCAACTGGTGCCCACTAATCGCGCCTATCCCATCGCTGCGCTACTAGCGCTCTGCGATCATTTTTATGCCGATCCCCGCCGAGCGGTAACCATTGAATATATTATGTTAGATGGGGTTAACGATAGCGATGGCACTGCCCAGGAGCTGGTAAAACTGTTGGCACAGGGTCATTATAAAGTTAATTTAATTCCTTTTAACCCAGTACCCGGCGTGGTTTTTCGCCCATCGCCATCGGCGCAGATCGATCGTTTTCGTGATATTTTGATGCAAGCCGGGATTACCACCATTACCCGGCGGGCACGAGGAGAACAGATCGCTGCCGCCTGTGGACAACTAGCGCAACGAAATGCAAAATCCCAAATAGCATAACTCTCTGCGAACGATTTAACTAGACAGCCAATCATCTATTAGCAACCAAGCCGTTTGATTTCTAGCTGTAGTTCTATACCATATCGCGCCTGTACCTCCTGGCGAGCCAGCGTAATAAGCTGCAAGATATCTTGACAACTAGCCCGCCCCTCCCGATTAACGATAAAATTCGCGTGCTTAGTGGAAATTTCCGCCCCGCCGCAACGTTGCCCCTTGAGTTGACAGGACTCAATTAGGCGCGCGGCATAATCGCCTGGGGGATTACGAAATACCGAACCGCAATTGGCTAGCTCCAACGGCTGACTAGCCCGCCGCCGCTGCAGCTGCACGCGCATCTTCGCTCGCGCTGCGCCCACATCCCCAGAGGTAAACTGTAACACCACCGCCAGCACGCAATCCTCCTCCCCTAACCCCTCTACCTGACGATACCCCGGTGCAAACGCCGCCGCCGGATACCACGCATAATCACCATTACGATGCAGCAATTTAACTGCCACCAGATGTCGCCACAACTCGTCGCCATAGGCCCCGGCGTTCATCCGCACCGCACCCCCAATCGTCCCTGGAATGCCAGCCAAAAAAATAGCGTCCACTAGCCCCTGGGACAGCGCATAATGCACTAACTGCCCTAAACGTACCCCCGCTTGCGCTAAGATGAATCGACTATCATTATAGTTATGATGAGTATGTCTGGTTTGGATCGCCGTACTAACTAAATACCGTACTAAATCGGTGCAAGATTCCAAACAACTTAACCGACTAAAGGCCGTACCAAAATGAATCAATAGCAAATCTAAAACGGTTTCAGTCGGTGCCAGCTCATCAGCAATCAAAATATTGCTCAGGCCACCGATCGGATAAATCCGCCCCGGATGAAATCGTAGCAACCGCGTTAGTTCCTTTAAATTAGTCACCTCATAAAAGCGCCGGGTCACTCCCCCAATGCGCCAACAACTAAGCTGTGAGAGCTGTCGTGTCCCGACAACCCGCTTGAATTCTACGTGGCTCAGCGGTTCTAACACATTCATATTATCACTATAACTGTTGTCTTCTCTCGACTTGACCCGGTTTAATAATAGTATAATTATAACTTTGTTGTAAACTGAAACAGCTATAACTGAGATATTGACTATGAATAAAGCAGCATGAACATAGAGCATAGAGCGTAGGAAAGTAAAATAGATATGGAACTAGAACGTGCCTCGGGCTATTTAGCCCAGCTGCAACCCGGGGATCTGGTGGTGCATCTGAAATATGGTATAGGGCGTTATCTAGGTTTAACTCAATTGCCCGCGCCAGTCAGCAGCGCTGCGAATAGTCACAAGAACGATTACTATACGGCTGCCGCCGACAACCCAAATAGCAACGAATATCTATTAATTGAATACGCGCAGGGCGATAAATTATACCTGCCGGTAGTGGATTTAGATCTAATTTCACCCTGTCCAGGGATGCAGCATACTCCGTTAGATAACCTGGGCAATCAACGCAATTGGCTCAAACGTAAGCGGCAGCTGCAACAGCAGCTCCAGGATACTGCTGCCCAGCTGCTAGCCACCTTTGCCAAGCGACAGATCGTGCGCACAGCGCCGCTCACCCTGCCTCCCGAACGCTACGCTGATTTCGCTGCGCAATTTCCCTATTCCCTAACTAGCGCTCAACAGCAGGCTATTGATGATATTATCAGCGATCTGCAATCCGGTTTTTTGATGGATCGGTTGATTTGTGGCGATGTAGGTTTTGGCAAGACCGAAGTAGCGTTGCGTGCCATTTTTATCGCTATCGCTAACGGTTTTCAGGTGGCCTTGCTAGTACCCACTACCCTATTAGGGCAGCAGCATCTAGCTAGTTTTCAACAGCGGCTAAATGGTTTTCAGATGCGAGTAGCTTTTTTATGCGCTGATCAAAACCGCCAGCAGCAACAACAGATCCGACGGCAACTAGCTAGCGGACAGATTGATCTACTGATCGCTACCCATAAACTGCTCCAACCTGGGCTCCAATTTGCTAAACTGAAGCTGCTGGTAATCGATGAAGAACACCGTTTTGGCGTGCGGCAAAAAGAGCTGATCAACCAGCTAAGTGGCCAAGTACATTTGCTCTCGCTTAGCGCCACTCCTATCCCTCGTACCCTGCAGCTGGCACTCTCCAATCTCCGTAAAATGTCCATTATCGCTACGCCGCCCCTACGCCGGCAATCGGTACAAACCATTATCCAGCCCTATAACCCAGCATTGATTAAGCGAGCGATCGACGCAGAATTGGCGCGCGGCGGACAGGTCTATTATCTCCACAATCGGGTGGAAGAACTAGCTTATGTCACTAAAACTTTACAGAAACAGTGGCCGAAGCATCGTATTGCAGCGGTGCATGGACAGATGGAGGATATTACTTCAGCTCGGATCATGAGCCAATTTCGGGATGGGCAACTTGACATTTTAGTCTGCACTACCATTATTGAATCCGGCATCGACATTCCCAAAGCCAACACCATTATCATTACCCGCGCTGATCTACTGGGTTTAGCGCAGCTGCATCAACTCCGAGGACGGGTGGGGCGCTCCCAGCTGCAAGGTTTTGCCTACCTCTTGCTACCGGCGGAGGCAGCGCCCTTAGGCAAGCAGGCGGTTAGTAAGAGCTCGCACAACAATTCTAGTAAGAATAGCAAGCGCCCCGCTTCGACCGCACCCGCGCTAATTACCAACCAAGCACAACAACGGTTGCAAGCGATTTTGGCTATGCAGGATCTAGGTAGCGGTTATCATCTAGCCCTGCAAGATCTTTCCATTCGCGGAGTAGGCGAATTTTTAGGCGACAAACAGAGCGGGCTAATTAATGGTATCGGTTTTGCGCTTTATCAAACCCTGATGACCAGAGCGATCGAGCTTTTGCAAAAGGGCGAAGCGCTAGATTTAGAACAATTAGAACGGCAGCATAGCAAGATTGTTGAAATAAGTTCGCTACCTGCCTTTATCCCAACTGACTATCTAGATGACGTCAGTTTACGATTGATGCTCTATAAACAGCTCTCAGAATGTAATACGCTGGCCAAATTACACGCCCTTAGCCTGGAACTATGTGACCGTTTAGGCCCCTTTCCGCCCCCGCTCACCAATTTATTAATTTTAAAGGAGCTGAATTTGCGGGCGCCGCAGTTACATATCCAACATATTCATTTAACCAAACAGGGACTGCAGGTGGAGTTTATAACCCCTGTCCCCTACAATCCACTATCCATAACTGCATACTGGCAAAAACAAGGGATTACGCTGCAATTTAAACCGCACGACACCCTACTCATCCTACTAGATCTTGGCCATTGTCAAACGTCATCGCTACTAAACTATTTACTGGCGTGGTTTGATGAGTTAGCCGGCTCCACCAAAAAACATGAGTCGGCGTAGAGGCAACAAGCGTGGCTAACCCTACTTAAGTTAATATTAACGCTGACTATCCAACTAACTATCCAGATTAACTCCCATACCTAGGACCTGATCTAGTTAGGGTTGTGTCTATGATGCGCCTCGTCAAATGAGCGCTGTGCCGCCAATGGCTCATCTACAGCAGGAGGAACAGAGGAAGTATTATGATCCAAAAATTCTGTCCAGGCGCGTGACGTTGTTAATAAATTGCCCTGCAATAGCAGTCTTGCATTCTTCCGAGCGTTTACTCGATATGAATGAAAGATAGCTAAAAAACTGTCTTGCAACCATGTTTTGAATTTTTGGAATATGGTAATACTTGAATAGTTAGCGCTGCACTGATTCGCGTATTCAAGCAATTGCCCAACGCATTGGATCACACTTTCACGGCACTGCTCTCGCTGTTCATCTCTAATGTGCCGATTATACTCTAACGCAGTTAACTCAAGTTGTCCAACCTGCAGGAGCAGATTATTATAGCCACTTTCGCTGACCCCCAACGCCCGGACACTGCTTTTGATTACATCGGTACATAACTCCGTATATAAATCATGTAACTGCTTTCGCATTAAGGCAAACAGAATTTTAGCACGCTCACGTTCTAAGCGCCGACCAGCTTTACCATCATAATGTAGCATTAATAAACAGTTCCAGCGAGATGGATCCAGCGATAATTCCCCATAATCTAACTCACTCATATTGATTCCACTTGGTAAACGAAGAATATTTGATGGTTGCCGGACTATCTGCTGCAGCAAACCCGGATCATCCAGCAAAACATCGACCACGGCCATCACCGCCGTAGGGTCACGCTGACTGGACCGTACCCAACAGTCGTGAATAGCAATGTTTAAACAATTCTCATGCTCACGATTGGTTGCGGTAACAACCGATCGAAATAGCGCTGGATCTCTCTGATGTAACTCTGCCAACCAATTATGGATCGTCTCATAATCATTGTTGCCCTTGATTTTACTTAGTAATTCCTGACAACATTCTTCTAGCTGTGTATTTTGTTTACCGCGCTGATCATACCAATACATATTGTTCTACCCCGCCTGAATTACACCACTCTTTAGAGAACAGCTATCTTGAAAAGATTAACACAAATGGATAAAAATGCAACATGATATAATCATAAATGACAAAGGGTGGTCATTAGCAAGCAACAAATAAAATAATAAATAAAAATATAAGCAAAAATATTGATACTTAAGATAATTGAAGAATAATAAAAATAATAATGACATTAAAAGTATGAGGTAATTTTGAACATTCGATCCAAATTTCAGGTCCAGTACGCCCACTGGACTGCCTACTGCGAGCAGAGTTGTCCGATTGGTAACCGGGTGCGAGATTGGTTATGGTTAGTGGCTAAACGCCGCTATCGGGCTGCCTGGGAGCTACTAACCACCCGCAATCCTTTTCCGGCGATCATGGGACGAGTCTGCTACCATTTTTGCGAACGTGGCTGTAAACGAGCGGCGGACCAGGGAAGCGACCAGGCGGTAGCGATTATGCAGGTGGAACGCTGGTTGGGAGATTTAGCGCTAGCGGAGCGCTGGCCACTGCCCGCCCCAGAGGTTATAGCTAACCATAATCATAATCGCGATACCAAAATCTTGGTGATCGGCGGCGGACCGGCGGGCCTGAGCGCCGCCTATCAACTGGCGCGGCGTGGTTTTCTAGTTACCATATGGGAACAACGAGCACTATGCGGTGGAGAATTGCGCCGGGTACTGCCGAATTTTAGGCTGCCGATACCGATTGTCGAACAAGAGATCGCACGCCTGGTCCAATATCCCAATATCACTCTGCAGTGTCATTATAGTCGCTGTCAATACAGTTTAGATCTACCGGCGTTGCGGGCGATAGGATTTGCGGCGATCATTTGCGCCACTGGGGCCAGCGTCGAAAAAACTATTACTTTTGATCATGACGATGATGAGTTAGAAACCATACCGCAACTCGCAGCTGGGACTTTTTTACAGGCCATTAAAGAACCGGGCAACCAAAATAACGATAGCATGCTATCCCAATTAGGCCACTGCATTGCGGTCTATGGGGGTGGTAATAGCGCCATCGACGCGGCCCGCTGCGCTAAGCGCCTACAACCGACCAGTCGAGTAATTATCATTTATCATCGCGACCAAGCCTGCATGCCGGCTTTTGATGAAGAGCTAGCGGCAGCACTGGCGGAAGGGGTAGAATTTCTACCCCTGCGTTCCATTATCAAAGTTGGCCGAACGGGATTGTTATTAGCAGTAAATCAACTAGATGTTCGGCAACGTCCGCAGCATACCGGGCAAACGGAATGGCTGGCTGCCAACAGTCTAATTACCGCGTTAGGTCAACAGCCTGATTTAACTCCTTTTACCGCTAGCACGAATGCGCAGTGCAGTATGCAGACCTGTCAAAACACAACGGTGCCCCTAGCAACTAGCGGTGCTTTTCTCGCGGTTGATAATAATTATCGCTGTTCGCAACCTGGCGTGTGGGCGATTGGCGATCTGGTGGGCGGACAACGTAATGTCACCACCGCCATCGCCGCAGGGATACAAGCGGCAGCGGATGTAGAGCGTTGGCTAAATAACAAAAATGTTCCTACGGATTCGCATGGCACGCTGAATGCTGATCGAGAACGGACAGCGAATTATAATTATGACTACACGCTAGTGCAACCCGAACGCTGTACTCGTTTATTATCTAGGCAGCCTAAATTGCAACTCCCGGTAGAAGACTGCTGCAGTGTTGCGTCCAGTCAGCTAGAGGCGCTACAGGCGCTGGAGAATACTATGGTCGAACAGAGTAAACGCTGCTATAGCTGCGGCCGTTGCAAACATTGCGGTAACTGCGCGACGGTCTGTCCCAAGGGCGCCATCACACTTAAGTTGGTCGATCAACAACCTGTCATGGCCATTGATCCAGCTAAATGCATCGGCTGCCAACGTTGTGTACATAATTGTCCCTGCGGTACCATTCAAGCAGAACTAACGCCTGTCACCGCAAACTCTTGCACAAACATAGCTAGCGGTTAAATACGGTGTTATGAGGATGAGTAGTCGGTAAAATGGTTATTTGCTAGACATGTGATGCGACAAGAATGCCAAAAATAAAATAACAGAATAATTGATGTCTCTCGCTGCAGATGCTTCGTTACGCTAAGATTTTTACGCGAGCCCAGCTAGGCTTGGTCACCAATTTAATTACTATCGAGGTACATATCTCGGCCGGGTTACCGGGACTGTCGATGGTGGGTTTAGCGGAAACTGCCATCAAAGAGAGTCGCGATCGGGTGCGCAGCGCCATTTTAAACTCCGGTTTTGAATTCCCCCGTCGCCGGGTCACTATTAACCTAGCGCCAGCTGACCTGCCTAAAAGGGAGGGCGGACGCTTTGATCTACCTATTGCCTTAGGTATTCTAATCGCCACCCAACAGATTAACTGGCCGCAGTTAGCGCAGTATGAATTCACCGGTGAATTGGGCCTGGATGGTAGTCTGCATCGGGTTAGCGGCGCCGCTATTACCGCGCTGGCGGCGCAACAAAGTGGACGGATTTTAGTGGCGCCCGCCGAAAATCTACAAGAAATTCAGTTAGTGCATCAGTTACACTATCAGATAGCCAGTTCGTTAATGGAATTGTGTCAACAGGTTAGCGCAGTAGAAGAACAGCCCGCTTCAGCAGCGGAGGCATCATTCGCAACATCACAATCACCCGCAGCATCAACTCCATCACCGCCCCACTCCCCCTATATTCATCTTACTGCCACTCAAGAATTGATCGCGACCCCGATGCAATATCCGATTGACCTTAATGAAATTCATGGCCAAAGTGAAGCCAAACGGGTTTTAGAGATTGCGGCGGCGGGCGGTCATAGCCTGTTTATTATGGGGCCACCAGGCGTTGGTAAAAGCATGCTAGCCCATCGCCTAATTACTATTTTGCCACCCCTGACTTACGCCGAAGCACTAGAAAATAGTATGCTTTACTCGCTCTATCATGATCGCGGGCTAGGTGGGATAATGAACGGCACAACGCAGCGTTCCGCTGAAACTAAGTTTGCTAAACACTCGAATGAAAATAAAAATAGTCATGGTGATCAAATCAGCGGCGACACTGAGGCCGCTTGTCAGCTGGATCATCCCCAACCTCATACCTTATCACCACTCACCCTTCGTCCCTTTCGAGCACCGCATCATAGCATCTCCACTACCGCGTTAATCGGCGGCTCTAATCCGCCCATGCCCGGCGAGATCTCGCTGGCTAATCATGGTGTGTTGTTTTTGGATGAATTATTAGAATTTCCGCGCAAAACTCTAGAAGCGCTGCGGGAACCACTGGAAAACCATCAGATCACTATCTCGCGCGCTGCTAATTGCGCCATTTTTCCCTGCCATTTTCAACTAGTAGTAGCAATGAACCCCTGCCCCTGTGGCCATTATGGCGATAAATACCATGCCTGTAGCTGCACTAGTAAACAGATTAAAAATTATCATGATCGCCTCTCCGGCCCGCTACTAGACCGTCTGGATCTCTGGCTTTGGATGCCCTCGCTAGGACCAGATTTAGCCAAATTGCACAATACCAATGCATCGCCCGCGCCCGCTGCAGAGTCTTCTACCACAGTCTTAGCACGAGTGGTCCAAGCCCAGCAACGGGCGCTGACTCGCGCTCAAAAACTTAATTACGCGCTTAGCAATAAGGAGATCGAGCAGACGGTACAACTAACTGGTCCCGCGCAGGCCTACCTGCAGCAGATCCTAGCACAGGGCACGGTGACCGCCCGTTCTTATTATCGGATTTTAAAAGTCGCCCGAACCATCGCCGACCTGGCTGATAGTGGCCTGGTGGAACTATCTCACCTTCAGGAAGCGTTTAGCTATCGTAAAAAACCGTTTCATAAACCGCTTGATATCTAAACATAGCTGCTCATGCGAACTTGCAATAGTCAAGAATTAAATTTTTAATCCAACTTAATATTTTGAATATCTTCTACCGCCGTACCAACCTGCTGGTCGAGGTTCTGCACCCGTTCCTTAGTATAGTCCACCATATTTCCATCTTTGGCATCAATTTCATACAGATAATTCACCCCATTGGCAGTGAATTCTACCTCATATTCAGTTTGATCTTTATTCAGCTCGGTTCTCATCTTATTAATCTGGGTCTGGGCCGGATTAACCCCGGACTGCTTAATGGCGATCTCTTGCGCCGCCTGTTCGCCAATTAGCTGGGCGGTTGCCGCTACGACATTACAGCTGCCCGTTAGTAATAGCAGCAATGGTGCTCCTCGCATCAGATAACGTTTAATCTCTAATAATTGGATTTTACTATTCATAATCTTCATTGCTTGATCTTTTTATTACTTGATCTTCACCTTCATTAATTGTCTCATGACTTATTATGTGTACTCTCTACCCCCGATAAATAAACCCTATTCAAACTATAACTCGTTTTACCTCGAATTATCAAATGCGATTTATGAAATTGAATCTTGATATGATAAAAATAATAACACAAACAGTTGGTTTTTAACCGAAATTACCGGCCATAATGTATAGATCCCCAAAATTCAACCGGCAAACTCCCTCCCTCCCTCAATTTTTAAAATCCGATTTTTAGCTTTTTTAAAAAATTAGTCGACCGAAATTGTAATTTCTGCTATCCTATACATTAATA
>CAVFMC010000010.1:0-4158 GCA_963623565.1 Bacteroidaceae bacterium
GTATATATACTGCCGCGATTGGTAATTTTGATTATGAGTATACCTACTGCAACTGGTGGCAGCGACAACGACTATATTGGCTGCTCAAACAGTTTTTACCGCACCAGCAATTAGCTATTTGGCAGCAAAAAACCGGTTATCAGTCACCACTGCAGCAGCTGATTGCTGTTGGACGCAGGGTTTGGTCCAAAGACACGAATTAACTTCTTTGACATTCCTCCAGCTTTTATTTATCTTGGATTGGCGGCTGCCGCGCTAATAAGCTATAGCGCTGCAGTGATGTTTTGTAAAAATATAACGAATAATACAAGGAATGGAGATTGACTGATATGTTAGTAAAACAAGAACCACTTAATTGCAGGTGGTGTCATGCCTAAAGTTAGTGTAATCGTCCCGGTCTACAACGTTGAACCCTATCTTCGGAAGTGTCTAGACAGCGTGATTAACCAGAGCTTAACCGACATCGAAATTATCTGTGTGGATGACGCTTCCACCGATGACTCGTCGGCGATTGTGACGGAATACGCGGCGCGGGATCCACGGATCAAAATACTCAGGCATCGAACTAATCGCGGATTAGGAGCAGCACGTAATAGCGGCATGGCTATCGCGACCGGCAAGTACATTAATTTCGTCGATTCGGATGATTGGATGGAACGCACCGCGCTGGAACTGATGTACGCTAAAATGGAGGATAGCCAGGCTGATCTATTAATTACCGGGGTGCATAACTATGCCACCAGTCAGGAGTCATCGGTTACCAAACTACTGCAATCCATGAATAATTATTATGCCAAATGTGCTTTAGCCGAAGGGCTGCATGCCTATGATTTAAGCAATCCAGCTAGCCCCCCCCTGCGCAGCGGTGCTGTGGGTAAGTTATATCCTAAAGCCCTACTAGATCACTATCAACTACGTTTTCCGGAGGGATTAATCCATGAAGATGAAGCTTTTATATGGTTCTATATGGTAAATGTACGGCAGCTGTATTACCTGGCCCAGCCGCTCTACCAACGTCTCATCCACCCTGGCTCGATCATGTTTGATGCAACTTTTGCCGCTAAACACGTTACCGATCTATTAGAGATTTTAGTACGGATTGATCGTTTTTTAAGTAAACGCGGATTACGGGTGCAATACGACGAGAAATATCGTAAATTTTTTGAGAGCCAGTGTCGCAACGTGATCGCACGGATAGGCAAGAACCCGGAGGCGATCGCTTACTGCCAACGTCGCATCGCCCAGTTACGTTATAAATGCGAGTTAGAGAGCCGCTGGCGTCGTCCCTGGTTTTCGCTGGCTCCGAGTGGCGAAGGAGCTAAACGCCGCAAGATCGTGACCATTTTCGGTTATCAATTTCAATTGCCCGGTAAATAGATTACTAGCGGATCCATTAGTTTCACCAACTATTATGAACCAGAATTGTTATGAACTAGCGCGGGTCCGCTGATTATCTTTACTCTTACTCAAAAATAATAAAAGCATCTGCTTTCTCAATATCCTCATTCAAAATTTTTAAATCTAATATCGATTTAATCCGAATCTGTAATTTGCTGCGCAGAAAACTGGTTAGCTGGGCGCGATTACTACAGTGGCATTTAAGTTTTAATTTATGCAGATAAAATTCAGTAGTACGTTTGGAGATCTGCATTTTACGTGCAATCTCCTTAGCTGAATAACCTAGTAGTAGCAGGTGGCTACATTCTAGTTCCCGATCGGTTAGGGTGGCTGGCAGTGCTTTTTTAAAGTAGCGCATTAGTGCCGCGTGTTCTACGGTGTCATCGTTCATATCATTGTTCTCAGTTAATCAAATTTTTCAATCATCAGCTGTATTTCAATAGTTTTAGTAGTTTTGATGTTTTGTTTGTGTATGTTGCAAGCATCACTGGGATGGGAGTATAGACCGCTACAAGCAAAATACTATGCGGAATATTTCTCCTGGGGATAAATCCTGGGCTAAAAAATACTGAGCAATTTTTCCCTAGGCATTTGCTATCCTAGTAAATAATGCCGATGTAATTTAGTTTTATGTCGATTAAGATAAGGCATGATTGTTGGGGGGGATTCCTGGCGATAAAAATGATTACGGTTATTGAAATTAGTTAATTATGAGCAAGAGTAAGGGCATATGAGCAAGACCAAAGATATCGGTGAACCCAGTAAACAGCGGCGTAAAGAATTGCTGTGGCAAGCGCGGAGTCTCTTAAAAATTCCGGTCACCATTCGGGAGTTAGAGTGCGGTCTGTTGCAGCTATTGGGCAATTCTTCCAGCGTGACAGCTAAAATTTTGGGTATTGCTAAGCGGACGGTAGATTATTACTTAATGAGCTTGCGGATTAAAAGCGATTGCGATTCTAAACGGGCACTTAACCGATTTTTGCAGCAACGGATGGAGATTCGGTTTGTGTTGGGAGATGAATCATAGAATGTCAATGAACCATACCCGGAATAAAAATCGATAGAATCCAAAAGGCGAACGTATGGATTCTATCCTGCTACAAGAATAAACTCACAAGCCATCACGATCTCACGGTCTAGCGCTAGAGCAGCCTACTACTAACGTTTGCTCTTAAACTGGCGGCCAGCGATAGTGATGACTTTATAAGCGCCGCGATTTTTAACCGAAAAGAGCTTTTCGGCCCAAGAATAGTCTTCCATGCGCAACTTTTTTAGCAGTTGGGGGTAGTAGGTAAAAATCTTCTGTAAGGCGATATCGTTTTTCATCTCGTTGGCCATGTTGTGATGCCATAAACCGGTATCTTGAGTACCAGGGACATAGTTGAGCTTGGTAAGATTATCCTTGACCACGTTAATTTTTTTGTTATTGAGCACTAACATGGCCCAAAACCAGATATCGTCGGCGGTAGGAGCCAGCTGTAAAAACAGCTCGTCTCTACAAACATCCCGGTAGAAACAGTGGGGCGGGTAGATGACCCCCCCCACACCAGTTAAAAAATTAGCAAACGAGGGTGGTACGTTCCTAAGACAGAACTGCCATTTAGTATAGGGCAGTACCATCCCATGCTGGTCAAAGCCCACCCGGTGGGCGCGATGACAATGAATTAGGGTGGGGTCGGCGAGGTAAGCGCGATATAACCGTTCTAACCAATCTGACGGGTACAGCAAATCATCGTCGGCGGTAACGATCAGGTTTTCCGGATAGTGTTGTAAGCTGAGGACTAATTTCTTATAGGATTTATAATCGGCGCACCAAGCGATGGTTAAACCCTGGGCGGTTAGCGCTAATAACTGGGGCGGTAGATCCGCCTCGCGCTGCGGAAACTGCTGGGCGGCTAGCCATAAAATCACCCGGTCCGCTTTATGGGTTTGCTGCAGTAGGGTGGTGATCGCTTGATCTACGGTTTGGATCCGCGCTGGATAGGAAGTTAAGGAGATAATGATTTCAGGCACGGGCAAGTTATCCTCTGATTTTAAAATGGATACCGCACAGGGTAATTAGTTTATAATGGTGGCCCGTATCATATTGGTGAGTGACCGTAAAGAGTCGGCGCCACCAGTGGAGGGGGTGGGGAGTGGCAGCAAGCGCCGAACGGCTATATAGCCGACAATAACCGGCAAAATCATGGGCTACTAGATAGGGCAAATAGGGCTCCTGCGCGTACTTACGTAGAAACTCAGTTTTATAGCGACAGTTGTCTATCGCCGCAGCCATCGCGGTAAAGAGCTGTTTTTGCTGCCGGCGGGGGAACCGTGCGAGCTGTAGTCCCCTTTTAAAATTATCGTCATAGCGCCAGATGCAACGCTTGTAGGCTACTAGGTAGTCGTTTAGGGTAACGTAATCCACTGAGTTGATAAAGCGGATAGTGAGTTGATTGGCCTGAATTACGTACTCGAATCTTTGTAAATCAAAAACGGTTAATTGGTTTGGTTTATTCCGGCGGTAATAGTAGTAAGTACCGACTACTGGTACAGCTTTTGTAGCATAATAGGTCGCCATTGCGGTAAACAATACGTCGTTAACTTTCCTAAAAGCTGTAACGTAATTAATTTTATGCTTCCGCAATAGCGTCAATCGATATAAAGCATTCCACACTACTACCGAATGATCGTTGACATTCAGTGTCTGTCCCGTCTGCGCCTTAGTAACAAGCAGTTTATTTAGACCTTCTTCCTTAGTATAAGTATCGTAAACATGAA
>CAVFMC010000010.1:4168-17347 GCA_963623565.1 Bacteroidaceae bacterium
CGCACCAGATCGGAGTTGGTAGCTTTTGCTTTATTATACAAAAGCTCATAAAAATTCAGGTCAATCCAATCATCGGCGTCAACAAAGCCAATATATTCACCAGTAGCGATGGCCATCCCACTATTTCTAGCCCCCCCCGCTCCTTGATTCGCCTGGTGAATCACCTTAATCCGCGGATCCTGCGCCGCATACGCCTCGCAAATCGCTGGACAGCCATCGGTAGAACCATCATCCACGCAGATAATCTCTATCTCGGTTAAAGTCTGGTGGACGATGCTATCTAAACACTCGCGCAGGTATGGCTCCACATTATAAATTGGAATTACTACCGAGACCTTTGGTGTTGTCGCTGTCGCCGCTGTTACTGGTTGTTCCATGTTAATTCTTTATTGTTCAGTTGACTAATTCACCTATTATTGGCTTATAAAACATCGCTTACTTGTTGCATGCTACCAAGATATAAAGACGTTGATAAAACTACAATAAAAGCTATAATAGAAGAGTACGTACCCTGTGGAACTAGCGGCTATTATTTAAACCATTCTTTCGCGGTATTTATTAAGCCCTTGTACGCTACACTATTTTTATCCATTTGTGCAGCATAAGCAAATACACTATTCATTTTTAGGGCACCCATTAGACTTCCAAACAGGGACAATGCTGCCATGTTATTAGCTGATTGCCACAGTGCTTTAGTGTAACCATCCATTGATAAACCACCGTTATTAAAGACATTAATCGCTAATTTGATATGATCATACACAAGAAAACCACAGACAAAACGTAGAAATGGCTTTAATCCGATTAAGTTGCAACAAAGTGCATAGGAGCTGCCTAGTAGCACTTCATGGGCAACCGACCAGCCATCCATACCACCACTAATTGTATCAGTTATAGTCACGTCACCGAGCTCTATGATCATATATACCTCCTGTTAGGTTTGTTAAGCAATAACATTCACAATACAATAATTAATTTCACCATAATTCTCCACCCCTATTACTACTTTTATATAACATATTTTAAAAATAGTACAATTTTTTTGTTTTTTATCTGATCGCTTGTTTTTTATCAGGTAAAAAGTACAATCACCGCAACCATGAGTTGCGGTCGTGCTCTTAATATTATTTAATAATTGCATAGAGTAAAATAATTAATTAAAATTAATCAGTAAGCGGCGCATGGGTGGTTGGCGTGACGTATAAATCATATATATAATATTATTATAAATAAGGTTATGAGCGGATTAGCGGGTAGAAACGTAAAGAAAGAGATGGAGAGGTCTGCCTAAATTAGGTAGTCGAGTGGAATTGATAAGTTGGGGGTAACGATTATGTTAGTAACACTAAGGAAGACGGAAATTGATTGTATTAGTGGTGGCACCAATAGTAGCGCTGGTAGCACCCTTTTTAATATGGGTATGCAAACTTTTCTTGCGTACATGGTTGGTAGCTCTATCTATTCCCAAATAGTTGCGGCCACGTTTCTGCACGTCGCCTGTAAATCTTTGATTGAGTTTGTCGACGCTAAAGCGAATGGTAACGTAGATATCTCCTTTACAGATAAGTGCAGGGATGTTTTGTTGGGAGATATTAATGCTTTAAACCGCGACGCGATCTGGATAACTTTGTTCGGGATGAATAGGTGGTTTTGTATTCATGCGGTAATTCGTCGGTTAGCTCCGCAGTATCATGGGGCATTGGAGGCGTTTTTTTGTTGTTAGTGTTGGCGAGTACTGGCAAAACATACCAACATATGCTACACAAGAGTAGCAATTTTATTGCATTGTAGTTTATTGCAATATTGCAATATTATGTGAATTTATTGAGGTCAATTACTCATACTTTTATACTTAGAAACTTAGATTTAGGCAAATGCGCGAATTAGGAATGCAAGGCAAAGTAAGCAAGAGTAAGTAAAAATGAGTAAGCAATTAAAGGCTAGATAAGTCCATGAAAGATAGATAAGATAAAGATAAACAAGGTAAATTAATATGATAATGACATTAGACAAAGCAGAGATAAAACAGATTAGCGGTGGCTTTGGCCTGGGGGCGTTAGCGGTTGGTAGTGTGATAGTGTTAGTTCACAGCGCTGCGATCCAACAGATGGGGGTAGCACAATATGCGCAATATATGGCTTTTAATGCTGCGCGGGCAGGTATATTTACAGCTGTAAATGGCGCTATTAATCATGATGCACCACATTTCGGTATCATGCCTGTATTGGCTTGGCTGGTCTCGAATACTACCGTAGAATTGCTAATGACCTATATTACCGGGTCTGATTACCGTGATAGCACTCGTTACTATTGGTCCAAAGGAGACGCCGGTTTAGGCGCGCGAGCGGGGAATTTTGCGGCTCGGCAGCTGCATCTGGCCTAAATAGTGTTTGCCAATGAGTAGCGATTAAAGTTGTTGCAAATCCATCAGTATTGTTAATTGTTATTTAGCAAACATGGGTGAGGTTCAGGATCCGGCTCGGATGCAGGCTCAGGATCGGGTTCAGGCTAAGGCTGGAGCTAAGGCCAAGGCTAAGAACCCGATCGGCATTTTCGATAGCGGCATGGGTGGTCTAGCGATTGCCCGTGCCTTAAAACGTTATTTACCCCAGGAAGATTTTATTTTCTTAGGCGATACGCTGCATCTGCCTTACGGCAACCTGTCGCCGGATATCATCGCCAGTTACGGTCAGACCATGGTGCAGTTTTTGGCGCAGCAGCCAGTGAAAGCTATCGTGGTGGCTTGTAATACCGTTTCGTCGGTGTTGGGCGATTGGCTAGCGTGGTATGCCACGGTACTGCAATTGCCAATAGTAAATGTGATCGATCCACTGGCGCGCCAGGTAAGTGGTTATTATCATGCGGGACAGACGGTGGGACTGGTGGGCACGGTAGCCACTATTCGATCAGGAGTGTACGAGCAGCGGATTTGGGAACAGGGCGGCCGTTTTGCACTGGTAACTTGGGCGCTATCCAAGCTGGCGTCATTGATTGAGCGACAGCCGATGGATATGGTGGCAATTGAACGGCTATTACATAGTTATGCAGATGACCCGGTGCAGGGTTGGAAACAGCAGCCGCTAGCCGGGATGATTCTAGGTTGTACCCATTATGCTTGGGTAGGTTCGCAATTCCAGGCGCTGCTAGGCGATACGGTGCGGGTTTGGGACGCCGAAGAGGCGACTGCCCAGGCGCTAGTGGGGCAATTGCAGCAAGCAGAGCTACTGCGTACCGCTTCCAGCAGCGCTTACGCGCCCGGTCAATGGCGCTTTTATTTATCCAAAATGCAGCCTAATATGCTGCAGACTATTCACCACTTGTGGCAACCGGCGGAGATTGCGCAGATTAGTTTAGTAAGATGGCAGGATTATGATAAACTAGTGCTGTAAGGGAGGGAAAAGAAGGAGGAGAAAAAGTAGACTAGCCATGCGACAGATTTTCCTAGATACCGAAACCACCGGGTTAAAGTGGCAGGAGGGGGATCGGATTATTGAAATTGGTGCGGTGGAGGTGATCGACCGGGCGCTTACCGGCCGGCAATTTCATCGCTATCTAAATCCCGCAGGACGGGTGCTGAGTGACGAAGTGATAGAAATTACTAAGTTAAGCACCAGTTTTTTGGAGCAGCAACCACTCTTTGCGGAGATTTGGCCAGAGTTGCAGCAGTTTTTAGCCGGCGCTGATCAGTTGGTAGCGCATAACGCCGCTTTTGATATCGCTTTTCTGGACGCTGAGATCGCACGGCTAACAGCTTCGGTGTCAGCCGTGGACGTGCCGGGGGATGCGCCAATACAGCCAGTACCACCGCTGGCCCAGCAATTTACCATTGTGGACACACTGTCTATTGCTCGCGAGCAATTTCCCGGGCAGCGTAACAGTTTAGATATGCTCTGTAAACGCTATAAAATCGATCTGACTCAGCGAGAAGAGCAGGGGCACGGGGCGCTACTGGACGCGCAGTTGCTCTATTTGGCTTATAGCGCTCTGACCGCTGGCCAGCAGGAGCAGTTGGATGTGTCGGTGGCAGAAGATCCGGTTGCTGGCGAGGATGGTATAACGGATTGGCGCTCGGCCGCCGCGTGGCGCTCGGCGCATCCGCCACTAGTAATGTCAGCTAGTCCCCAGGAGCTAGTCGCCCATCAGCAACTACTCGCAAAATTTGGGCAGAGTAGTCAAAATGGCAAGATGATCTGGAGCGATGAACCAGCAGCAGCCAGTAGCTAAACGGTGCAACTACCATCATAATAATATGATATATAACATACAATAATTAGTTACGAGATAAAAATGACCGAGATCACAGAAACTGCAGCAAGATCAACTGTCCCTACCCCCTACCAACCGGTGTATTTAGCCGATTATCAGCCACCGGTTTTTTACATTCCCACTACCCGTTTAGAATTTGATTTAGATCCACAAAGTACTCGAGTGACCGCGCAACTGCAGATTCAGCGGAATTTGAAGCTGCAGACGTCTAGCCAATCGCCCCAGCCTTTAGTACTGCAGGGGGAGCAGTTGCAGTTGCAATATATTAAATTAAACGGTGAATGGCTGCCGGCAGAGCGTTATCAGCTCACCAGTACTCAACTGATTCTGCCTACGGAGCTGAATGAATTTACTTTGGAACTGACGGTTACCATTAATCCATCGGCTAATAGTACTTGCAGTGGATTGTATATTAGCCAAAATATTTTTTGTACCCAAAATGAGCCGCAGGGCTTTCGTAGGATCTGTTATTTTCTGGATCGCCCGGATGTATTAACCCAAATTACTACGGTGATTCGCGCGGATCGGCAGGCCTATCCAGTGTTGCTTTCTAATGGCCATCTGCTGGCCCAACGGGAGCTGCCGGATGGGCGGCAGGAGGTGGTGTGGCAGGATCCATTTAAAAAAGCTTGCTATCTTTTTGCTTTAGTAGCGGGCAATTTAGCTTGGCTGGCCGGTACTCACCGTACTCCTTCTCAGCGAGAGATTCAACTCCGCATTTACACCGCGCCAGAGCGGATTGATCAGGCCCAGTTGGCGCTAGCTAGTTTGCAGCAGGCGATGCAGTGGGATGAAGAGCAATTTAATTTGGAGTGTGATCTAGATCTCTACCAGGTGGTGGCGATCGACGATTTTAATTTTGGCGCCATGGAAAATAAGGGACTAAATATCTTTAATAGTCGGTTGCTGCTGGCCTCGCCGCAAAACGCCACCGATAGTGATCGCCAGAATATCACCCGGGTGATCGCTCATGAATATTTTCATAACTGGACCGGTAATCGAGTCACCGGGCGCGATTGGTTTCAGGTAGGACTGAAAGAGGGGCTGACCACACTGCGCGAGAATCTGTTTATGGAGGATAGTTTTGGGGTGCAGTGTCGGCTGGATGCGGTTAAATGGATCCAAGATGTGCAGTTTAAGGATGATGCCAGTCCGCTCGCTCATCCGGTGCGGCTAGCTTCTTATTTGGAGGTCAATAACGTCTATACCTCTACGGTCTATGAAAAAAGTGCCGAGCTGTTCGGTATGACCATTACTTTGTTTGGGCGGGAGGGTTTTCGGCGAATTTTAACTAATTTTTTGCGCCAAATGGATGGCCAGGCAGCTACCATCAGCGATTTTTGGCAAGTAGCGACGGCCACTTTCCCTGGGTTTGAGATGGATCAGCGGATTCAGCCACATTATAGTTGTAATTTGCAGCAGCTGGAGGCTTGGTATGATTGCGTTGGTAGTGTGCAACTGACTGCGCAGAGCCAGTGGCAAGCCAGCGCGGGGGGTGGCGGGCACTTACAGATCGGGTTGGCCCAACAGCGGTTAAACGCGACGGCGACAGGTGCTAATGCCGCTGAAACTAATTTAATAGTGCCGGTGCAGCTGGAGCTGCTGTATGATAATGCGCAGGTAGAACAGCCTACTGAGCAGCTGCTGTTGTTGTTGACGAAAGATTGCGATCAGTTCCTGGTAACACCGGCCGTAGCTTGCGCTAATCCATCTGCCGTAGTTTATTTGAGCGGCTTTTCCGCGCCGGTACTGCTGCAGGCCGATTATAACGACGATCAATTGGAACTAATTATTCAAGCTTCGCAAGATAGCGTCAATCGCCAGAGTGCCATGCAGGAGCTGCTTTGTAGGGCGCTAATGGAATTAATCGATAATACGGATAATGAAGTGCTATTGGATCAGCCGCTCGAGCGGTTGCCAGCGATGCTGCAGCGGGTGCATAAGCTCTACCTGCAGCTGGTTACCCGCGCTATTACTCTAGCGCAGCAGCGGCAGCAGCTAGCGGAAGCCAATCTGCTAGTGCGGATGTTGCATCTGCCCAGCTTAAACTATTTAATCGAACAGTTTGCCCAACGGTATAATCTCTTCGCCCTGCGGCAAGCCACGCGCAATATGCAGTGCTGGTTAGGGCAGCAGCTGCAATCACAGTGGCAGCAGCTTTACAGTTGTACAGAGCAGGTGGCGGACAGTTTACCAGAATTTACCCAATGTACGCTGCGGGAACTGAATGCTTTGGCGCTACGTTACCTACTGGCTACCGATCCGTCGCAACCGGTTGAGCCGGAGCTGGCGCAACTAGTGGAGCAGCGTTTCCAGCAGTCTTATCGAACTAATATTACTAATTTGGTAAATCTGCTAGATAACGCTATTTATTGGCAATGGCCGCAGGCGCAGACTTGGCTAACGAGCTGTTTTGCTGATTGGCAGGCGGACGTGCAGCTGTTTAATAAATGGCTAGCCTTTAAAGGGCGTACTTTGGGCGCGCGAGATGAAGCGAAGTGGCAGGCTGTCTGCCAGCTGCCCGGTTTTAGTTGGCAGAACCCTAATAATGTTCTGGCGCTGTTTGGTAATTTTTGTACCGGTAACCTGACCGAATTTCACGCCGCGGATGGCGGCGGTTATCAGCGGGTGGCGCAGGCGGTGCTTAAACTGGACGCCATTAATCCCCAGATTGCAGCTCTGCTGGCGGTCCGTTTAAGTAATACCAAGGGGCTACCGGCGCAGCATAAAAGCTATTTGCAGACGCTCTGGCAGCGTTTACTGAACCAGCAGCCCCCGCTGTCGGTGAATGTTTATGAAATTATTTATAAGGCTAATCAGGCCCAGCAGGCTAGCTAACAGCCTAGATCATTGAAATCGATGACCCAGCGACCCAGCACTGCTAACGCCTGCTGTCTATTTATGGCGGATCTGCATCTAGATTTTCAGCAGCCGGCGCGCTGGGAGCGGTTAGAACAACTGCTAACTAGTTTAAATCCATACCGGGTGCAAGGGGTCTATATTTTAGGTGATCTGTTTAAATATTGGCTCGGCGATGATTACCAGAGCCCGCTGACCCAGCGGCTGCAGCGGATGCTGGGGGAGCTAGGGCAGCGGCTACCGGTATATATTCTGCGGGGTAACCGCGATTTTCTGCTGGGGACTGGTTTTCTACCACCGTCGGTGCAGCTGCGGCCAGATGGCTGGCGTATCGAACTATTTGGTCGGCCTACTCTGTTGTTTCATGGTGATGTTTTTTGCCGCCAGGATTATTTTTATCAGTTATTTAAACTATTAGCCGATAACTGGCTGAGTCGTACGCTCTTTACCAGGCTGCCACTAGCTTGGCGGGAGCGGCTGGCTGAGCTGGTACAGACCAGTTTTACTCACTATCGGCAGTGGCGCCAGGGGCAACAAGGGCAGCAGCGATATACTGGTTCGCCAGCACTATCGCTAGCACCGGGTGAGCGCGAATTACCGCCTGCAGCCCAATTTCGTTCATATAGCCAGCCCCTGCTAGACTACCTCTGGCTGCGTCACACGCTGCAGCGCCACGGTGCTACCCAGGTAATTTACGGCCATTTTCATCGGGCGCAACTAGTTGAGCACACTGACCCGCCCCGCTCCTGGCGAGAGATCGGCTTGCCTTCCTGGGATGATGGCGCTCAATGGCTCTATTATTACCATGATCATCGAGTTGAGCTAGTGTGTTAGTGCTGCTGACTAATTAAGTTATTTTAGCTAGCGGTTTTAGTCACTGTTTCTTGTTTTTTTGCCAGTATTAACTGCTGAACTGTGTTTTTTCATAGCTGCAGCAACCTGTTTCCTGCTCATTGCCGGCCGTTTTTCACAATCTAACCAATTGGAGGTGTAGTGTTCAAATAAATATCAAGAATACCATGATTGGCTCGTATGGGGCAGTTTACGACGTGCACATTATGCCGCTTTGTAGATTAGGCTGTTGCTGGGGCTGCTGTTGTAGCTTTTGTTCTAATAAGGCTGAGACGTTTTCATATCCAATCGCTGGTTGCGGTCTACAGCCGAACCAACGCCACTTTTGAAGCCATCTGATAAATGGATTATCTGAATAATATTCAGTGTTAGCTATAGCGTTGAGATTATATAGGGCAAGGCAAAGCCGTGTTTGCAGCTCTGGTTTAAGAGTTTCGAGATGCATTATTGTATCAATAGCCCTTTGTACATAATGGTATTGAAAGGATTGTACTATTTTGTTGTTGAGATCGGTTCCTCCATTGTTTGAATTATGCGCCAATATCTCTTGTATTTCCGCTAACTGTATATCTAGTTGTTCATGCATTTCTTTATCAGTTAATTCTTTAAAGCCTTTATTGGGTGTCTTACTAAGATAAATATTATGAACAGTACGGTTAGCGAATGATATTGCATTAGTATTCAGTCGTTTGTTTACATCTTCTCTAACGCTAAGTAGCAGCGCATTCGTTAGGTTATTATTAACATTAGCACAGTGTCGTGATTGATAAAAAAGTAATTGCCTAGCTTTAGGGTATCTGCTAATAATTCTAACCGCTGCCAGATATGATGGATCTCTAGTATCATTGAAAAAACAGCTATTTATAAGCCAATTCAGCACTTCCATTACCTCCTCTATATAAGGCTCTATGTTTAATAGGAGGCCATTGGGACTATCTAACCGTTCTAATTGGAGACAATGATCGGCTAATTGGTTTAGATCCGAACTACTATTGCGGTTATATTCTTCTAGTATATCAAATGATTCACTGAACAGTACATCGGGATTGCGCTGCTTATTTTTATAACGATCATTACCAAAATGGTCATTATAAAATTTGTCATAAATTGCGGGATCTTCTGGTCTAAGAATTGGGCACAAAATGCCGTCTTTAATTTTTTCCAAGGCCTGCCGTTTTTGAAAATCGTCAGGAGGATCTAGGACTATGAGATAGGTGCAATCTTTGTATAGGCTAACCGGAGCAGCTTTTTGATTAATTAATTCGCTGTAAGTAATTACGGCAAGACCATGATAAGCTTCCCTGAGCTGTTTTAAGGGCTCGGCATTTTCATAACCATCATTGACAATGACAAAGGCATTACCCTCATAATTATCAGTCGGCTCGCCATTTTGATCTCGTTTTAATGGGGATACATTGTTAATTATTATTTTCGCTCTTTCGACTTGCCGCGTTAGCAATAGCTCTGTTATCCGTTTATAATATTCTTGTTCTAACTCTTCAGCACTAAGAGCGTCGCATTCTGCTGTATTGGCATAACTTCTGAGCGTTTCTTTCATCTCGTCTGTTAGAAACACCATTTCGGGCTGGGGTCGATACCGATACTCGGGATCATAACCCCATGTCTCACCCCATGTCTCACTCCATGTCCGCGGGGCAATATTATTAACCTTCGCTGCGTTATTTTGCATAAGCTATTCCTATGTTCGATGATCGTAATTTCGTAAGACAGACTTCACTTAAATTAACATCCTTAATACTCGACGGTAAGGTTACCTGCCTCATACCATTTCTATTCTACCAAAGTGACCAGCTAAAATACAAGTAGTCGTAACTATTGCCTACTATTAATGATTGCGGTAACACACCCGATGATTCTCATCTACAATTAGATAGATTAGGAAGGGGGCGTACGGGTAAGATGATAGATGTTAATTTTATAATTCCCGCCTAAAATATCCTCGCAGATAAACTGCACGGTATAGCCAGCTTGACGGATTTTATTCAGCTGGTCGTTGTTGAAGCGATCGCCTTTCCAAAAGAGCCAGCGGTCGGGGCCGTATTTGGAATTATTGAGGGCGACCAGGTAATCGGTTTCGTAGGCATGGGGGGTTTGGGGGTAGTAGTAGTCCGCGACTGTCCAGTTGATATGGCCTATATTGGTTATGATACATGATTTATCGTTAATAGCGGCGGTTTTAAGCAGAATATTTTCGGTCGAGAGTTTCAGCCGCTTTTCCCGGGTGTAATTGTTGACAAAGGTTGGAAAGTGGTACCAAACTACTATTAGTGCCAGGACCAGGGCCAGCCCATTGCCATGCTTAACGCGGGCCATGGCGCCCACCAGCAGCAGCCAGGCGATAATAGTGATCGGGAAGATGTAACGTAGTTCAAAGAGCGGACGTGTTATTAGCGAGACCGCTAGGCCGGTGGCGATGGTGCCTAAGATGGTGACTAGCCCGACTAGCAGCCAGATGGTTAGGGGTGTGAGGTGGCCGCGCTGAAAGCGTAAGAGCAAGCGCGGGGTGGCGGGCGCTGGTTTATCCGTAGCGGCGGCATATGCTGGCGGTAGCTGGCCGCGGCCGCGGATCCAACCGCTTTCGATAATAATAACCAGTAGCGTTACCACAAAAAACAGGATTTTTAATTGGCTGGCCAGTGGCCCGGCGAAGAGATAATTCAGACAGCTCTCCCAGCTCTGGTAGCGGTTAATCCAGAACGGGGTTCCTAGTCGTTTGCGCCACATAGTGAACATAATCATTAGCCAGGGTAGGAAGCCCGCGCCAGTGAGTGCGCTAGCGGTGCAGAATTTGGCCCAGAGTTGGTCGGTGGCTAGCCGCGCGAACAACAGGCTAAGGGGAGCACGACTGTGAAGCCAGATGTAGAGTAATAAGGACAAGTAGGTAAAAGCGACCGCTACCACCGCGTAATAATGGGTATAAGCGGCGCCTAAAGATAGAACTGCAAAAAGTAGCCAGGCGCGCCAGCGGTTAGTGCGTAAGAGTTCGAAGAGCGCGATAAAGCTGCCTAGTAGCATCATGGCGGAGAGCGAGTACATCCGCACTTCTAGATTATATTGCACCGCATGAGTTAAGAAGGAGGTTAGCGTCAGAAAGAGAGCGGCGCAGCCGGTGCCTAACCGCTGTCGTACCCAGGTGGTTCCCAGGATTAAGATGACGTCGTAAGTTAAAAGCGTGGCCAGATGGGGATCGCCGCCGCACCAGGGGGCGATCCAGCGCATAAAGAGCTGCAGATAGAGGTAGTAAGCAGGCAAATGTGGCTCCACCTGCGCGGTTTTGGTGATAATATTGGCTGGACTATCCCGTGCCCAAAGGATGGAAAAGGCTTCATCGCCCCAGAAGACGTTATCAAAACAACGGGTGAGATTAATTAGAAACAGCGCAGCGGCATATAAGTAGAGCGCAGCGCGGGCGTAGCGAGCCACTTGAGCGCGTAATTGGGGGCAGCGATAGTAGGCGCGGAGCTGCCGGAGAGCTGCTTGCGCAGTCAGCGTTACTTCCTGTCCCAGGCGTGCCAGCTGCCGCTGAGTATAGATTTTAACCAGCCGTTGTTGGGCTAGCGGTAAGAGTAAAGCTAGTAGTAGCGCGTATATCATATACCGTCCCGCCAGCGCGAGACTGAGATTAGATAAACTACTTTGCAACTGCTTAGCAAGATTCTGCGTATCCCAGAGGCTGCTTAGTCCTAGCAACAGTCCATTAATTAGTAGTACCCACATGGCGTACTCAAGTAGTCGCCCTGGAGCTAGATGGGGTGTCGTAACTAGCACCGGTTGGCCAGGGGTGCGGGTGACCAGCTGTTGGCGCAGCACGAGGGCGACCAGGGCCGGGAAAAAGAGTAACAGTATCGCTAGCATGGGCTGCCCTCCTGATGAAGACAGGTAACATGAGCAGACGGAATAGCGCAATCACCCTTAGTACTGGCCAAGCAAAGAGTATGTACTAAGGGCAGGAACGGCACGCAGGTAGCGCACCAATGGTTAATTAAAGAGCGGCTGCCCCCCCCCCTAGCCATTCTTTTGTGTTATGGCACGGCATATTTTGTATTCCCCACGCGTTAGATTAATAGATTTTTATACTTAATTATTATGATTTTTTACCAATTTACATGGCGCGATCTTGCCGTCAGCTAGCACCTGGCCCACTCCAAATAGCTCTTCGCGGCGGTTCACTAGTTTCACTAGTCCCTGCGCTGGCGCTTGCGGTACCAGCACCGAATTGCCTTGGCGCAAATAATATTGCGTGGCCGGAGTTACCGTGACCGCTGGTAGGACGGTCAACATAGAATCAATAGGTAAGATCAGCTGCCGCAGCTCCTCCCAGCGCTGTTGGGCAGCTAAGGCTGCTAGCTGCTCTAAACCTACCATCTGTTCGGCGCTATAGGGACCCACCGCTAAGCGTCGTAGCTGGGCGGTATGCGCGCCACAACCTAGTGCTGCGCCTAAATCGGTAATAATGGTGCGTACGTAGGTGCCTTTACTACAATGCAGATCCAGCGTGACCTGGCCGCTAGTCGGGTCATAAGTAAGCAGTTCGAGCGCATAGATGGTAATCTGTCGCGGTGTGCGCTCCACTTCTACCCCCTGATGAGCTAACTTGTAGAGCGGACGGCCCTGCATTTTAATCGCCGAGTGCATGGGTGGCAGCTGCCAGATAGTTCCACGGAACTGTTCTAGCGCAGCAGCGATCTGCCTAGTGGTAATCTGGTCAATCGGGTGCCGCTCCACTACTGGCGTTTCGGCGTCGCCACTAGGGGTAATCTCCCCTAATTGCCCTACCACCCGGTACCGTTTATCCGCCTCCAGCAAAAATTGAGAAAATTTCGTGGCTTCACCTAAACAGATGGCTAGCATGCCGGTGGCTTTAGGATCTAGACTACCGGTATGTCCCGCTTTTTTAACCCGAAAGAGATGTTTAATTTTTTGCAACGCTTGGTTAGAGGTTATGTCCGCTGGTTTATCTAAAATCAGCACCCCGTTGAGCTCGATATGGTTGCTATAACTATGATTGATCTGCTCGTTAGAGGCTAGCGCTGCGGTTGCGGTCGATCCTAGCTGCGGTTTAGCGGTGAATTCCATTAGTTTACTGCTTATTAGTTTTTCTATAATTCGTTTGCTTTTCTTATAAATTACTTATTTATTGTTAGCGGTTAACACGTTGGCCATTATGCTAATTTATGCACC
>CAVFMC010000011.1:0-10793 GCA_963623565.1 Bacteroidaceae bacterium
GTTATGCATAAAAATTATTAACAATCTTATGCACATATAATCAACAGTCTAAAAAAATGTTAAAAGGCAGATAATAGCTGGTATAATACATGTTATTCAATCTTTGTGGCGCCTTCACCAACACCATAATATTTTATTTATTTTTTTATATTTTTAAATTACAGTTATATTATGTGAATTGTAATGAATTATTTTATTAAACTACGGTGACATTTGATAGCCGGAAATGGTATGGTAAATTACAAATGGAGGTAGTGATATGAATTGGAATCAAGCAGCGGTAGCGGATCAGGGGGACGAAATCGTTAAGCGGGCGTACAGTTACTGGCAAGCGGCAGAACGACAGGAAGAGCGCCGAGTTGTATTTTTGCTAGCTAGCGCCGAGGATAATTTATGCCAAATTACCCAGGAACTTAATTATGAACTGCTGCGTATGGATAATAGTTTTAATCACCCAGGGAGTATCGATTTTGATGGGCAGCCGGAGATCATTAAAATTATGGCTTCCGTGAACGCGGTGGTGGAGCTGTATCTAATGCGTCGCTATGACTACGCCTTTCCAGGCGCCAGCGCGGATCTACTGAATTTAGCTAATAAATGTTTAACCGAATCGCAGTATAGTGAGTATGTAGAATACGCTAGCCTGTTACTACGTCGTCATATCGTTTTTGAACGGATGAAAATTTTACGTCAGGTGATGGATCCAGTACGCTGTGAGGCAGTTTTAAGCTTTATTAATAATTATCGGTGAAAGAGGGTGGTCTAGATATGAAAGATACATTAAAAGATAGCTGCAGCGATGGTAATCAGTGTAAAGGTAGCGCATCAGCTAGTGATAATGTTAGACAGGTGCTGTCCGTAGCGTGCTCCGTAGCGCTCTGTTTTACGACCAGTAGTGTCTGGGCATTTAATTGGTCATGGGGCACAGGGAATAAGAGCGGTGGGTCTAAGAATAGCCAGGTTGGCGTCAGTAACTACGCTAATACCGATATCAATGGTAACACACGAGTTGTAGATAGCATGACCCAGCGTCAGATTGAAGCGTTAAATGTCAAAGATCGGTCCAATTTTAAGGTAAGTAGATGGAATAGTGACACGCATACTGGTCAGCCTGCTGCCAGTCCTGGTAGTAGCAACGATAATAGTTATCAAATTCCAGCTGCCGGTTTACAGCCAACTGATAACTGGCAACAACCTACTAGCAATGCATTTAAGAATAGCGGTAATGCTGGTAACAAGAGTTATTTGGATCGATTTAAAACCAATTCAATAGATAATAATAACTATAATAATGATAACTCCACCGTTGGCGGAATTATTTATAAATAATTATTAGTTACATATATTGTTAAATACTTTATATTTTATATCCGATACTACTACTGCTACTAAAGATTGGAAGGAATAGTTATGAATTGTGTTATATCCAAGGCTTTCATTAAGACTGTAATCTCTGCCATGTTGGGATTGTTTATTTGTTTGGTTGGGATTGCACTTGCGGATACCGATACTAATAATGAAACTGCTGACTTTTCGGCTGGCGGCTTTATTAGCGTTTCCCAGATGCAATCAATGAATGAAACTTTAGCTGCTATTTTAAAGGCGGTAAATCCTGATGGAACAGATGCTGGTAAAGTATCGAATCGGGTAGCAAATTTGGGTCAGACTTTAGCGGATAGTTTAAATAAACTGTTTATTTCAGATGGTACGGATCAATTATCTTTAGTGGACAAAATTTTGCAAGGTTATTTTAAGAGTTTTTTTAAGGTATTTTTAGGTGAGCAGACGGATAATGTGGTTCAGACGGTTGATGCAACGGAACTCAGAGAGCTTACCGCTGATTTAATCTCGAAAAATGGACAGTTTATTAATAATGCGGATGGCGGTGAAGTAACCAGCTTAGAGGAGGAAACTTATAATGCAGTGAATTCGGTAACTAATTTAGTTACTAGAAATAAGGGTAGTACAATTACGACTAATGTAGTATCGCCAGTGGAAATGTTTAGCGGTAATAGCTCTAGCAAGCACAGTATATACGATTATCCTAATGGGCAGGATTTCCTGGGGCTGAGTAGTTATGGAGAGGATAACGCCAAGCAGCAGCAGCGGGCAGCGCTGTTTATGCGGATGCTGCTAGGTGGGGCTAGCGTGATGAGCGATCTTAATTTTAGTTATGATAAAAGTAATAAAAAAATCAACGCTTATTTTCCTAGTAGCAGCAAGTCCGCTGGTTATGATTACGAATACAAGGATAGTAGCACTGATGATTATAAAACCTTCAAGGAGGAGCTGGCTAAGTTTAAAACTTATCAAAATTTTCAGATGAAAAAGCTGGCTAATAATGCGTTACGCTCCTTATACACAGAGATTATGTTGACTGCTTATCTTAATCGGCTGCCTAAAGTCAAAGTGACGGATAGCCGAAATCAGGTACAGTATAAGAGCGTACAGGAATTAGAAGAGGCGATGGTACGGATCGGGATCGATACGGAATATTTGGAGAAAATTAAACAAAGTACCGTGGCTGATTTACGGGTGGAAGAGTTAGCGGCGCTTAATCGTATCGTCTATTTTTTATATAAAATTCATCGTGATTGTGAATTAACTGCATTGGGTTTATCAGCGGCGGCGATCAAATTAACCGCACCGGATAATAGTACGGAGGCTTCATATTACACTCCGATTAAAAACTGGTTCAAGAATGAGTGTTGGAAGAGTGAAAATAAGGAGACTGATTCCTGTAAAAATATTAGTTCTGGTAGTAGTAGCAGTGGTAACGTGGATCAGTATACAGATGATCTGGCTGCGACGCAATAATCCAGTTCAGGCCGAGTGGTGATAGCGTCACGGAAACTGAAGTGTAACGAACACCAGGTAGTATCGTTATCGTGTAACATTGTGATTTATTTTAATCAACGACGGTGGTAACGGGTAGATGGCGTTGGTTTTAGGTGGTTGGTTGCCTGCTATTGCGCCGCGTAGGGTTGCAAGGTTTCCGGGTAATGGCAGCGTGGGCAGCACCAGAAGTAGCCACTGCTGATTAGTTGGCAGTGGCTACAGCGATATTTGATCTGGATTTGGTTATTATTCTTATCTGGGTTCATTGTGCTTGTGCTATGTATTGATGCATTAGATGTAGTGCAGTTAATTAAATTGGCGTGAAGTTGTTTAACCAGCTGATAACGCAAGTTAGCTGTATCATCCTGTTGATTGACTGTTCTGCCCATGATACGCTGCTTTAGGTTGTGATCTGCAGACTGGGCATTGTTAGCTGATGTTAATTGTAGATAAATATTTAACAGCGTGGTAACTATACTCACCAAATTAGTTTTGGTAAGATTATTAAGCAACAACTCAATGGTTTGTTCGGTGCCTAAACTGTCTAGGAGCCAGGCTAATTCCAAGCGATCTAGTGAGCAGTAGTGTAAGAGCGGCTGTTTGGTAATCATTTTGATCCACTCTTGCCGTGCGCGAAGTAAATTTCTACAACAGTGGCGTACCGCGGGTAGCAGCAGTGCGATCCAGCTAATATCCTGCTTTAGTAGTAGGGTAAGTTGCGTCCAGGCTTGCGCATAATCCTTTTGGGTAAGATAGAATTCCGCTAAATAATAGCGGGCGCAGAGGCTTTTAGGATAGTAGCGCAATGCTCGTTGAAGATATTTTAGTGCCCGGGTGGCCTGAAAGGGTGGCGTTGGGCTATTGCCAGTAGTTGCGGTTAGATTATAGTTATCGTTACGATTCTTACTACCAGTATCGTTATAATGATTATAATTAACTGGCTTGGGCAGGTGTAGTTGCACTGCTGCCACTTGACACCACAGGTACGCGATAATCTGATAAGTGCGTTGATCATGACTCCATCGGCGTAAAGCTTTAGCGGCCCCTAACGCTTTTTGCCAGCTCTGTTGACTGTCATACAGACAAAACAGGGTCCATAAACTTTCTTGCACTAATTGTTTGTGTCGTATTAGTTTTTTAAGTAATTGCGCCGCTCGATCAAGTAAGCCACTGGTAATATAATCTCGTGCTAGTTCTAGCTTGGCCTGCGCCTGGAGCAGTATGGACCCGTTGTCGTTGGTACGTTGCATGATCGCCAGGTGCAGCGCGATTGCACGATTCGGCTCCCCTCGCTGACGTAAGCAGTTAGCTAACTGCAGGGATAATTCACCAGTATTCTGTTGGGCGGCCACTAGATCCAGCAGTTGCATCAGGTAGTCCAGCTGTTGCTCGGTGTTCTCTGAATCAGAGAAAAAATACTGCATATTCGGCTGCGGTGACCAGCTACCGGAGGGGTTGCCGCGTTCGCGTTCTAACTTACGTTCGATGGCTGCATCATATTTACCCCAAAACCAGCCCAGCAAAAATGCGATAGGTACAAATAATAATAGTAATTGTAACACTATCCATTATCTCCTACTCAAGTGGCGTGCTCCAGATTTACGATTGCTCCTGTTGTTGCTGTTGCTCCTGTTGCTGCCGCAGTTGCAGTTGCTGTTGCGATTGATCCTGAGTAGCGACCGCGACGCTGTTAGCTTCTCGTGTTTTCGCACGGCGTGCTAACTGTTGTTTGCACAAAGCCGCCGAATATTGAATGTTAGGTAGTTTAATAAACGCCTCCAGTTGTTGCTGCTGTTGCGGATCATCATGGTTAATCTCCTTCAATAATTTCTTGAGATCTTTAATATTACTGGTAAAGGCATCATTTTGGCACTGTTTGATAAACTGCTCTAAACTATTAGTGAAGTAATATTGTCGATTAAAGTATGACCACTGAGTTTGCAGTTGGGTTGTGAGTAATGTAAGTAGTCCGCCAGTGCGGCTAATTAGCCTAGCTTGTGAATGGATTCCGCCTAATTGTTGTAAGCCAGCTACTAAACAACTGAATAGTTGCGCTTTAGTGTATGCTTGCTGTTCATCCTGCTGCTTTGGTTGCTTGGTAAAGCCTAGGAAAAATTTGTATAGCACCGCCATGCGAGCGCCTTCCGTCAGCCGGGTTAACCAATCCAAAAACTCCAGTGGCTGGCGCTGGATGCAATTATTAATAACAGTTTGGTTCCAGGCCTTGGGATCATTCAGTATCAGCATCGCCTGGGTGGCATTAAGCGGTGCTAAAATGGCCAAGAATTGCTGCGCTGTTAGGTTCTTAGCGGATTGATGATATACGGCCGCCAATTGTTGGATTGTACAAAAGAGTTGAACTGGATTAAGTTCCCCGCTATTCTCATTACTATCCGATGGACACTGGCAGCCACTATGCTCCGTCGGCCGGTCACCGCTGGTTGATACACTTGGCGTGAGATGTAGGCGTTCGTCCTGCGTTAGATTAGCTTTCAAGTAGCCTAAAATTTGACCTACCGTAGCAGTTTGGGTACTAGCTTGCAAAGCATCCACCATCAGTTTGCCTATCTGATTTTGATAGGTAGTCGGAAACAAGGTAGCAAAGCTGGTCAAGATAACTTGCATTGGGGTGACTAGTGTCTGGTCGGATTTAGCGGTGGAATCGTTTAACGCGGCTGGCGGTTGGTTATCGGTTCCGGTTTGCAGTTGGAGTTGATAGAGTTTAATGGTTTTAATTAACTCCTCCGTTGCAACGATAATTTGTCTGTATTGTTTAACCGGTTCAGTCACTTGCTGACTTAGAGTCTGGCCGCTTAACGCTACTAAGCGTTGCAGTAGCTGGTTTTCAAAGTCATTCGGCCAGCGCGGCGAAGATGAATTGGCCTGCAGCGCTTTATCAGTTTTTGTGGTGGACTGCCGATCATCACTACCAACAGGCGCCAGCTCTAAACCCACTAGCGTCTGGATAAGCTCGGATGGTATAGGAATACAATACTGCGCTATGACAGGCAGCGTGTTAAACTGCTCCAGTTTGTTATTTTGGCTAGCATCTCTTAATTTATTAATCAACTGCTGCAACGATTTTATCTCTATCTGCAAGGATTCTGGGTGATTTAGAATATAAGCTAGAGATTGCGCTGCCAGCTGCCATTCCAAATCCACTTTTAACTGTTTCATATCTATTAGGTTATTTGCTGTCTGCACGTTGGTTCTATTGCTACTAAACTCAGCTAGATAATCGGTAATCTTAGAGCGCAGTGTAGTCGGAGCTTGCGGACAGTCGCGTAATCGATAGAGGGTCACCAGCAGATCAAAGCGGCTAAAATTCACCGCCGTCGATTGCCGGGCGAACATGGATTTGCGATCTTTTGCTGAGAGTGTCTTACTTAGGATCTGATAGAGCGTCCCTCCAGTGGTTACTGCTGCCGCCTGGCTACCGGATGTACCGGCTGCCGCTATTAAGTTTTCTGCCGCCAGTAAATTCCCTGGTTCGATCTGCGCCATGGCTTGCACCGCCTCGCCTAAGATCGCTATAAATGCTGCTTTGCTAGCTGACACGGTGGAGGCGGACGTAGATACTGATTTAAATAGGTTAAAACCATCCGTTTCATAACAGTTATCTATAACCTCTGTCAGTAGTTGCTTTTGTAGTGTCGGTGCTGTGGTCATCGCGAGTAAGTGCAGCAAACTATTGATGCTATATTTTTTAATCCACCTCGCGGTCTGCTGACTAAGCAGTTTTCTAATGCAGTTATCCTTAATATCAGCTGGCCAGCTACGCAGCTGCTGTAATAGTTGCGACATTTCCTCCTGATTTGTAATCTGATCCGCTTGTTTACTAACATGATCCAGTAAGCGTTGGTTAATGACCCGTTGCAGTTCTACCGAGTGCTCTTTAGCTGACCAATCCATTTCAATGTCTAGTTCTTTATCGCAGTACTCATAGAGCTCCACTACAGGTGCGATAAAACCATGCTGATCGCTATCATAAAACAGAACGATCTGGTTGTGTTCACCCAGTTGATTAGCCAAATACTCTTTCGCTTGTTTACGCTGCTGATGGGTGATGCTAGGACAATGCAAAAACCCCTTAAATTCATCTAGCGTCAAACCTAGCGCTAGATAATCCCGGATAAACTGCTCGACGTTAGGTTTAGCTTGCTGCTGCACCGCGGTACAAAATTGCTGAAAGAGCAGATTGCGTTGAGCTACCCGATCCAGTTCCTGACTAATTGCCTTATCTTCCGCTGCTTCGGTGGTCGTCTCGGGGGCATTCGGGTGCACCAGTTGGCGCGCCTGCTGCGCCCGATTGAGGAACCAGGTGGCATCCTGCAGCTGATAGTTAGCGGCAATTCTATTTTTAGTAGCTTGCAGCGCCGCCGCTCTATCATTCTTAAAGAAGAGTTGTAATTCCTGAGGGGTCAGCACACCCAGTTGTTGACTATTAATTACCCGATTCAGGGCTAATTGTTGATAGAACTGCATCGCCGGCATATGCAGGCTGGCGTCCAAATTCTGTAGCCAGTTGGTGTAATCGATAGGTTCGAGTGATGCGGTGTTAGATTCTGTATCATTGGATGTCGGAACAGTAAAATCTAGCGCTAGTTGGCAAAGATAGAGATTATCTTCAACTAGGTGTGTAACCTGTTGCCACCAGACGGCCATCTGTGGCTCGTGGGAGTATAGCGCCGCCGCCAGTTGTGGGTTCTGAGTCATATCAATATTTTGCAGGGTGGCATGCTGCTGGGAAACTAGCGTTAGTAGGCGCAGTAACTGCTCCGGTTGCAAGTCGCAATGCTGCATTCTTAGCGTTTCTAGTTGCGGGTTTTCTAACAGTTTTAAAAAGCTATATTCAGTGATCACTGGGCGATTTAAGGCATGACCGCTTAAATCCAGCGTCGTGCTGGACGTTGGCGTAGGTGTTGGCGTGGCTTCATTTGCGGTTGCCTGTTGCGCCACCGCCTCTGGCTTATCCTGCAGCAACTGTTCTAGCTGATTAAAATCCTCCAATTGTTGTTCTAGTTGCTGTTTCTGTACAGTAACATTCTGTATATTCTCTTTGGTGGCGGTGATCTCGCCTTCCAGCAGTTGGATCCGTTCCTGATGATAATCAAGTACGGTTTTAGCGCCCACCCCGACCAGAGCTCCGCCTACCAGCCAGGTAAATGGATTGCTTAATAAGCGAGAACACCAGTTGATGATCGGACTGGCGATAAAATGCCAGGCTCTTAGCAGCGGGGAATGCGCGGTAGCGATGGTTAAGGTGATGGACTGCGCAACATTAGCTAATTTTTCAGAGAGCCCGCGAAATAAACCATCTAGTGCGCCCTGGATTATCCCTAGCAGCACTCGCGCTGCCACGATGACCAGCAGCAGCACTACGATCACTAGTGCCCATCGCAAAAACTGTTTCCAAAATTGCCGTAGCCGTTGTTCATGAGTCCGTTTTTTAGCTTGCAATTCTGCTAATTGCGCCTGCTGCTCCAGTAAACTGAACTCTGCTGCGGCCTGTTGTTGTTGTAGATAATGCTTTATTAGATTAGGATTGTCGCTTTCGGCGGCTAGCTGGGCTAACTCGGTCTGTAGTTGTTGATTTTTTAACAGTTCATGGGCGGCGCCATCGATAGCTTGATGGCCGGTCCCGGTGGATTTACCTCGAATATAACGATTAAACCCATTGATTAGCCAGTTACTGCCGACTGCTAGCTGTGGGCTATCCACCCGATCCTGCACGTGCAACTTAGAATCTCGACTAAAATTACAGTAGATGGCGAGCGTTTGACCTAGCTGTTGTAACTCCTCTTGGGATGCTAGCTGCTCATTGCCTTGCTCATCCTGATACACCGCGCGCAGTTGCACTCGCTGCTGCTGGATTAATTCCAGTAGATTGAAATCTAATTCCCCAAAACTGACCGCCGGATCCACTACCAATTCCACCTGATACTCCCGCTCCCCCAGCAGCTGTTGTTTGTAGGCTGCCAAAGAATGGCCCAACTCTTCGTTGATTTTATTGGATGCCGGCGGTGCAGGGTTGCTATTCTTATCATCATTGCGCTCAGCGTCAGATGATGTAGTGGTTGATAAAGCAGTATGATAGGCCTGTAATAATTTTTTTTCGGTGCGTGCGATATCCTCCGCGAGCGCATGTTGCTGACTCACCTGCTGCGCCAGCTGCCGCATTTTAGCCGCATCTAAGATTCGGAGGCCGGTACCTTGAAAGCGTACCACTTTCTCGGTTTTGTTTGCCTTGGCTATTTTGGACCAGTGAATCTCCGAACCTTGCCAGATCTGCTGCAGCAAACTAGCAAAGCGCTCCATTTTCACCGCCACTTGCGCCGTCGGTTTACCTAGGCTAATCCTGTTTACCGCCCGCACCGCGGCGATTAACATCTGATCCCAAAGCTTCATAGTTCCCGCTCCTCTGCACGCCTCCTGCCTTTTCATCTATAGAACATAATGAATGCCAGTTTAGAATCCATCTTGACTATGATGGCTACAACCTAGTACCTCGCGCATCTTATAACTGACCAAATTTTTAATTGCGGTGCGTGCCTCGCCCAGATATTTACGCGGATCGAATTCTGTCGGGTGTTGCGCAAAATATTGACGAATACTACCGGTCATGGCTAGTCGTAAATCAGAATCCACATTCACTTTACAGACTGCCGATTTTGCTGCTTCTCGCAGCAGCGCGTCCGGGACCCCTTGGGCGTTAGGCATCTGCCCACCATACTGATTGACCTGCGCGATTAACTCAGCGGGGACCGCAGAAGCGCCATGCAGCACAATTGGTAGATTTGGTAGTAGTCGCGCTACCTCCTGTAGAATATCCATGCGTAAGTGAGGGGTGCCGCTAAATTTATAGGCACCATGACTAGTACCGATGGCAATAGCCAAGGAGTCCACGCCAGTCTGCGCCACAAACTCCGCAGCTTGCGCTGGTTCGGTATAGATTGACCGCTCGCTCTGGACTTCATCTTCTACTCCGGCCAGTCGTCCCAGTTCCGCTTCTACTACTACCCCATAATTATGGGCATGCTGCACCACCTGCCGGGTCAGTGCTACATTCTGTTCAAAGGGCTGCGCCGAAGCGTCGATCATCACCGAGGTAAAGCCATTCTCAATACACTGATAACAGAGTTCAAAGGAAGAACCGTGATCTAAATGCAGACAGATCGGGATGTGTGGATGCTCCTCGGCCGCCGTGGCCACCAGTTGCGAGAGATAGCGGATTCCGGCATATTTAACGGCGCTAGGAGAAGCCTGAATAATCACCGGCGCCATCTCCTCTTGAGCTGCATCCATGATCCCCTGCAAGGTCTCGAGATTATTAATGTTAAACGCGCCGATAGCGTAGCCGCCCTGCATGGCCGCGGCAAACATTTTTTTACTGGTGACTAAACTCATAATAACTAACCTCCATGCTCCCTGTCTATCTCTATAAAATTGATATTTATCTGCCCTTAATTTTATTTATGACATATCTAATAAAGCTGATTGAATGTAATGATTAAACTGTAAATCAAATTATTATAATTATTTATAATGTAATGATAATTATTTATAATGTAATGGTTAATTAGCTAACAGATGCAGATGGAGATGAAAAATCTCCTGCCCACCTCCGCGTTGACAATGGATCCGCAACTGATAACCGCTCTCTGCCACTCCTAGCTGCTGGGCTAACTGTTGTGCCACTTTTAACATATGCAGCAGAATAGCATCCGCTGGCCCCTGTACTTCATTGAGGGTGGCGATATGCTGTCTAGGAATAATCAGTTTATGAATCTTGGCCTTGGGGTGCAGGTCGCTGAAGGCTACTACCTGCTCATCGCTATAAATGATATCACTAGCTAAACTACCATTAGCAATCTGACAAAAGATGCAATTTTCTGTATCTTGTTTTGACATATTTTTTATTTTGTCTACTAATTATTTTGTCTACTAATTGCCTA
>CAVFMC010000011.1:10803-16431 GCA_963623565.1 Bacteroidaceae bacterium
ATTAATTACTCATCTGATTTATTTATGATCCTTGATGTATTTTGATTATTATCCCGCGGAGAAGCAGGGGGGTCTCCATCGTAAGTAGTAAAATCGACTAAATGATCATCCACCAGCATTTGGATCTGCTGTTCATACTTAGTTAACTGCTTATAACACTCGGTTAACAATTTACTACCCTGTTTGAAGAGGGTAATAGCTCCCGTCAAGGAGGTCTGTGGGTTATCTAATTGCTGGTTAATAGTTTCGATCTGCTGGATGGCATCTTCTAATTCTACTTTCATATCTGTTCTAGCTCTAGCTCTCTCCTGCGACTACTGATGCTTAACAATTTATACTATAGAAAAGCTATAGAGGATAGCGCTAACCACTGGGTCGTCCGCGATTCGAACGCGGGACCAACGGATTAAAAGTCCGCTGCTCTACCGGCTGAGCTAACGACCCAACGTTATTTAGTGTAATTAGTTAATATTAAAAAATCAAGAGCAGCAGACTAGTTTAGTTTGTGTTACCTAACTGAAACCGCCGCAGCAGATAGCGCCAGATTCTCTGTCCGCCCCCGTTAATTAAATGTCCCTTAAAACCCGCTAGTTGCCGCTGGACCGTGACCGCGTCGATCTGACCGTTGGTCCATTGCTGCTGCACTGCTGCTACCCGCCGTAGCATCCGCCGCTTACTGCTCTGACGCAGGCGATGGCAGAGCGGGCGGCCTACCGGCGGGACTAAAAACCGCCAACCTAAAAACTCTACCCCGTTTTTGATGGGAATTAGCTGAGTTTTCTGGTTAAAAGCCAATTTTAGTGAGCTGGCCATTTGGCGCATGGCTGCCAGCACAGTTTCTAAATAGCTGCGCGAAGGATGGATGAGGAGCATATCATCCATATAGCGAATATAATACTTAATCTGAAATCGCTCTTTGATCAACCGGTCGATCGAGTCCAGGTAGTAGAGCGCGAACATTTGACTGGTTTGGTTACCCATAGGTAGTCCTACCCCTAGTTCCGGTTGGTAACTATCGATCACCCGGTTCAGTAACTGTTTTATTTCGCTACTTAGTCCCTTTTCATGCTGCAATCGTCGCTTTAAGATGGCGTGGTCGATGCTAGCAAAGTAATGATGGATATCCGCCTTTAAAAACCAACCGATCCTGCCATGTTGGCGGGTGTACTGCGCCAGAAACTGATTCAGGCGATGCAATCCATAATAAGTGCCTTTCTGCTTGCGGCAAGCGCAGTTATCCGAAATTAGCCGTTGCTCCATAAACGGGGTGAGCACGTTATCGCACAGGCTATGCTGAAACACCCGATCCCGATAGCTAGCTGCCTGGATCTCCCGCCGTTTCGGATCGATGATGGTGAAGAGGTGATAGTCCTGCACCTGGTATTGATGGGCGTCCAGCTGCTGCTTTAACTCCCATAAGTTATGAGCTAAATTCATTTCAAAAGCGGTAATTTCCGGTTTATAGCGTTTATTACGGCGGGCGGCGCGGTGAGCGGTCAACAGTGCATTAAAACTAGCCACGGTGGTATACTGCTCCGCTAGGGGTGGTAGGGTAAGAGGTAGTTTCGATCTGGTGGTCATGTTTATTGTTTATCGCTTATGCTTATAATTATTATTTCATTTTTTCTTTACCGAAACTGATTATATGGGGCACCATATAGGGCACCGGGTGGAGTCTGGCTAGATGTCAATATATCTAGTCGAACTAGCGCTCGCCTAGCCTTGGCCGCTAACCAGCCCCAGCGCCATGTTTGTCTTAAGTGCTATTCAGTTTGGCGTTACAACTTAGTTGCTTAGTTCTGAGCAACCTAGTCTGCTTCGCCGCACTGCGTGCTCCTTAAGAACAGGTAGCGATCCTTTGTCTTATACACGGATCGGCCCTCCATAGGGACGATTTCTGGTCATAAGACAGATCGGGCGCACGCCAATGTCGGAATTGTCAACGTTGGCGTTGTTGTCCGCGTTGCCATTGGAATTCACGTAGCACGCGTTATTGGACTCATTGTCTGAGTTCGCCGAACGCAACCACCAATTAGTGTTGGAGTTTGTCAATCGCTTACCTCCATTACCAAATAGCTAATTTATTTGAACTATTAGGACAAATTAAGCTATTTAGTTCTGTTCGTTACCCGCTCAAACCGCGCGTTATCGCTCTTAATCCAGCCGCCCAGCATCAACTGACACTCATGGATCAAGCGTCCCGCACGTTCATACTGTTTAGTTAAAATACACCCCCTTTCTACTGCTAAAAACAGAAAATAATCTAACATCTTTAGATCAGTCGAAGCCTGCGCTTGATAGTCCCGCCGCCGCTGCACCCTCCGCTCGCGATCGGTACTGCCCACTTCTACGAAACATTCATTAGCTTGATAAACATTTTCAATAACACTTAACCCAAATTTAGTTAACTGTGCACAAAGCGAAAAGCGAAACCGTTTAGGCGCTTTTTCGGTGATCTCAAACACCAGCGCACAGAGATCCTTAGCTTTGGTAATCACCCCTAGTTCCTTAGTCGCATACGGTTTTATTGGGGTTCTAGTAGTGCTGACAGTTGGTGGTGTACGTGGTATATCTAGAGCTGTTTGCCCATACGGGACATTCTCTCCAGGTTTTTTATTATATCTCATCCGCTTGTTGTCTATCACTGACATAACTACCCGACTCTAATCTGCGTCCACAACCAACAGAAACGAATTTTACACTTGTTTTTTGTTTTTTGCAATGGTAATACTAGCGTTGTACACAGCAGTATGGCGTGTATGGATAATTTATTATTGTGTTCGGATTAAATTGGGTAACGTACTTTAAACTTATAGGGAAATATAGGGAAATTATGAAATATCACATAAATACAAAACATCTATTAGCCATCGTAGCGGCGCTCTATTCGGTGCCTGGACCGTTACTTAGTACCGCCTACGCCGCCGCTGGCAGCATGACCACAGGCTATGACCATTTAGACAAAGGTAATTACATCTATTTTGGTTCTTATCAGCAGCAGAAGCGGGGAGATGGTGACCGAAAAGATCCGATCAGTTGGCAGGTGTTGGGAAAAAATCTTGCCAACACTGGCAGTACTACTTATGACGCAGAAAATATAGATACTCACCCTGCGAAACCTTCTAGTAATAACAACCTTTTCCTTATGTCCGAAAAGATTTTGGACCAGGCTATTAAATTTAACGAATACTCCGGTAGCAATATTTCAGGAGGCAGCAACTTTTATGGCGCTTATTACAATAGTCAGAATAGCGACGGCGCGGTACCCTCGCATCTAGCGGCGTTCTTGGATGGCAAGGCTACCTACGTCGATAACCCTGGCGAGGCGTCTACAGACACAATGAATACCAACTTCGCTTTTATTAATCGTGCCTTTGACGAAACGTTAAAGAACCAAATTTTGGATACCACTATAGAGCAGAGCTCCATTAGTAATGACCATAAGGTTTTTGCCTTGAGTCGTAGTGAGGTGACAAACGCTGATTATGGTTTCGATGCAAGTGCTAGTACTGCTGATTCTGCGCGTGTAGCTAGCCTGACTGCCTTTGCGGCGAGTAAGAGCTCCCGCACTGCTTGGTGGTTGCGTTCGGCGAACTCAGGCGATGTGTCCTATTTCGCGTGCTACGTGTATTCCGATGGCGACGCGGACAGCCGCGCCAACGTTGACGATTCCGGCGTTGGCGTGCGCCCCGCTTTGTTTTTAAATCCATCATCTATCATCTTTACATCTCCGGCCGGCATTTCTGACACCACCAAAGCCGCCGCTAGGAACAGTGTAGGTAGCTTTATTACCACCACATTTTTTAGTCCCGAAGCAGATACCCAATACTACCATTTGACCTTAGCTGACGAAAATATTAACGCGCCCACTCTGGGTGGCATGGAGGTGGGTCCGAATGATGTAGAGATTAGCTATAGCAACGCCAAGACCGGTACCCATATGTACATTTCCGCCTTGACCTCTAGCGACAACGGCAATAGCTTCAATCAGTATGCCAATTTAGCCGATACCAGTAGCAGTGGCTCGGGTAGCGTTAAGTTGACTTACGGCGACATTAGTTTTAATAATGGCGACACCCAAACTCTGTACCTCTTCGGTGAGCAAGGGAATATTGGTAATTCCACAGAGGGTACCGATCTGTTTTCCGACGCCGATAATAACGCAATAGTTGCTTCCACCGTCTACGGTTCGGTAGACTACGCCACCCCGCGCGCCGATTGGAAACAATTTGCCATTGCCAACAGCAACGGCCAGTATATCTTTACCCTGGGTTCAGGCTACAACACTACCGCCAATCCGGTGACCATCCGCAGCGGCGGTGCGGTTGGCCTAACTAGCGGTACCACTTACGCCCAGCGCTTTACAATGCACGGCGGCAGTACTTTATTCGGTAATAACGCCATTCTGTCCGGCAGCATGGATATCCGCGGGGCCAGTACCATTAGAGGGGATCTTAGTTTTGCCAGTGGTTCCAGTTTAAACTTTATCCTGCCTGAAAACGCTACCAGCAGCGCGATGTTAACTTTAAGCGACGCTACGGCGGCTACGGATTTATCCGCCGCTACCATTAGTGTGGATGCCACCGCCGCCGACCTCAGTGTGGGGGATAGTGTGGTGTTAGTGGATGCCACGACCGATGTTACCTCGGGCTATAACAGTGCGTTAACCGTCTCCGGGCTGACGGATGTAGGTTATACCATTACCACCGCGGATAATGATTTATACTTTAAAATCACCAGCATCACCGAAAACGCCAATACCCATGCCCCGGCTGAGAGCGTGATCGCGGCCATGGCGCTGCTCAATCGCGCGGGTGATCTCTTGGCTAGCAACGCTAGTAACTTAGATCTCACCGAGTCGGTCTCAGCACTGGCGGATGGCTACTACGGCAAGAACCGTTACATTAGTGGTTCCCATGTGGATCTGACTGGCGGCGGGATGATGGTTGGCGCTGGGCGGAGTTTTCATAACCTGCAGGCCGCACTATTTGCCGAAGGCGGTTTAGGGGATTTTGATATCTATTGCCAGGATGTGCATGGTACCGGCTCCACTAAGTATTATGGGGCAGGTTTGATGCTCAAATATAGTCTTCCCCAGAACTGGTACCTGACCGGTAGCCTGCACGCTGGGCGAGTGAAAACCAGTTTCCGTTACCTGGGAGTGATTGATGATACCGCACCCTACTACGGCGGTTCGGCCACGCTAGGTTATAAACTGACTCCGAGCAGTCTCCATAAGCTAGATCTGAATCTCTTTGCTAGTTACCTGCTGGGTCACACCGGGAGTATCTCCGGGACCATTAATGGGTTGCATTATCGCATGAATCCGATGACTTCGCATCGCGCCCAGCTTGGAGTGACCGGTGCGTATCAACTGCGTAGCAGTATCATCCCCTACATGAGTTTAGCTTTCGACCATGAGTTTAACGGTAAAGCCAATCTAGCGCTAACTAACACTAGCTCTGCCATTACCGCCCCCTCTATCAAGGGCAGCAGCGGGGTCGCCGAACTGGGTTGTCAGTTCAAAGGTAAGCGCTGGACCGGTAAACTAGGTGTAGAAGGTGCGCTGGGTAAACGTCGCGGAGTCAGCGTGCGCGGGGGATTGCATTATCAGTTCTAACTGAGCAC
>CAVFMC010000012.1:0-15372 GCA_963623565.1 Bacteroidaceae bacterium
GGTGTAGTATTCCTGGTAGATAAAGGGCGGATGGCCACTGCGGGTGGTCAGTCCCTTAAAAATTTTGCGGACCGCGGGCATATTAAGGTGTTTAGCGGCGTCGATGCGAAAGCCATCCACCCCTAAGCGTAGCAGGTATTGTATATAGCGCCGCAGCACGCTCATCACGTGGGGATTAGTTAGATCCAGTTTAGGCAGATTTAGAAAATCATAATGCTCCAGGTGCCAAACGCCATCTAACTGGCAATAATCCTGGTTATCAATCTGCCGATTGCCGTTACCCTGGGGGTCATAATGATAAAAATCTGACCAGCGCCAATAATCCTGCTGGGCATTTAGCGGCCCGTAATGGTAGCGAGTAAAAGGTGTGCCGTTAGTGCCATGTATGGCTGGAGCAGAGGAGTCCAGATCATGCCGATGGGCATCCTTATCATCATCATTATTATTATCATTATTGGCATTTGGAATCGTTTCAGGGTATTCGGCCATATGATTTAATACTAAATCGGCGTAGATTTTGAGGTCATAACTATGACAAAAATCCACCATCTGAACAAAATCCTCTTCGCTGCCCCAGTAATTACTTAAATAGTAACTGACCGGCTGATAGACCGCCCACCAGGGATTGCCCTCGCGGACTGCGAATTCCTGCGGCGGTGAAATCTTAATCGCGTCATAGCCATGTTCGGCTAAAAAGGGCACTTCATGCATAATATCCCGCCACCGCCAACCAAAGAGTACTAGGATAGAGGATGGCGTTAGCATATCTGCAGTACGCGCAGATAATCTGGGCGATAACATTGACGACACTGATGATGCTGGCGTCGTAGCGTCGGCATCGGTTTGATCCAGATCTACCCGCAACAGTTGATCATCAAAATAGATGATGCGCTTAGAAAACTCTACGGTTAGACGATGCAATAGTTTTTGATAAATCCGCTGTGCTATTTCGTCCACGGCATTGCTTAACTGCTGTCCATCAATCACCAACAGTACCGCTGGAGTAAGCGCTTCCACGTCCGCCGAACGCGGTTGTTTGAACATTAGCGCCGCTTCTCCAAAACTCATCCCTTCGCGTAGGGTCGCGAGTTGCACCCGCTGCGGCAGATCTTCATCATCTACCAAGCGATAAACCGCCATCTGCCCCTGTAAAATCAGGTAAAAACAGTCACCCTGTTCTCCTTGCTTGACCACCAATTCCCCTGGCGCCACGCGGCGCAGCTTGGCGTACTGTAAGAGATAATCCTTTTCGGCATCAGTTAATTCTTGAAACATCGAGGCGGTTAAGGCTCGCATGTACTCTTTGTCCATAAGATTCTGCGTTTTCCAATACAGCGATGATCGATATGATTAATTGTTAACAAAAGTTTAATATATAAGTTCTACACTTCATATAACGCTATTAATAATTTAATAACACAGGTGCTTGATTTTTTCAAATCTCAGAGTATAAGTATACTTTTTAACACAATGTTAATTTGAATGGATGGTACATATCTCTTAGGTTGCATTAAAATTTATAAATTACGAAACTACATTAATTTTGCATTTTGATATAATTGCGCTGATCGAGAATAATGAATAATAAGGAATGATATAAGATTATGATTATGCGTAAACTTTTGCCGGTGCAACGAAACGAATTGCCGGTGTTTGCCTGCATTTCAGCCATGATGTTTTGTACCACCTTTGTTCATGCATTGCTGCGAATCTTAAAAGACGCTTTATTACTATCCCATTCTAGCGCCGAGATGATCAGTGCCATCAAGATCTGGTTAGTTTGGCCGACCTCTATCGTTTTTATTTTGTTGTATATGAAAGCGTCAGATCGAATGACCCGTTCGCGCTTATACCATACCTTTAATCTGTTTTTTATTAGTTTTTTTCTAGTCTATCTGTTGGTGGTTTATCCGCATTGCGAGCAATGGCAATTGCATTTGCATAGCAGTGCGTGGGCGGCAGGTTTTCGGTTTTTACGCTATCCATTAATGGTGATTGACCATTGGACAATCACCTGTTTTTATGTGACCGCAGAGCTCTGGGCATCGATGATGTCGATGATGTTGGTTTGGGAGGTAGTTAATCATATTACCACCCTGGAGCAGTCGGCGCGTTTTTACTCGTTGTATGGGGCGGCTCGTTCATTGGGGGTAATGCTCTCGAGTTATTGTGCGGCCTACGAAACCTATCGCCATCTGCAGTGGAGGGAGACGTTGCATGAGTCGCTGTTATTAATCGTGGTAGTCTCGTTATTTATCTCGCTGCTCTTTATGGTACTCTGTAAATTAGTAGGCATACAACGGATTAATCAAGAGGTCTCGGCTGGTTCGATGGTTAAGAAACGTCAGCCTAAAGTCTCGCTGAGCGAACATATTAAACGAGTGTTCTCTTCTAAAACCATTTTGCTGGTGACCACTTTGCTGCTCTGTTACGGCATGTCAATTAACCTGCTTGAGTGTATTTGGAAAAAATCGATTGGGCTTTATTTTCATGGTCAAGGCAACTTGGTGCAACGTTTTATGAGTAGCGTAAATTTTGCCACATCATTATTTAGCGTAATTTTGGGGCTGCTAGCCTCTTGTCTGATTCGCAAAATCGGTTGGCGGCTGTCTGCCTTGGTGACACCGAGCGCAGTGTTGATCGGGATTGGCCTACTGTTTATTGGCGCGTTCAGTGGTAGCTATGGGCATATAATAGGGGCACAGGGTGGTTTAAATGGGACAGGAGCGGTGAACGCACTGTTTGGCATACCGGCCTTGCAAGTGATCGTATTTTGCGGAGCAGCGGCGGTAATGATGGCGCGAGGCGCTAAAAATTCCTTTTTTGATACAACCAAGGAGATTGTTTATATTCCCCTTGGGGCCGAGTTACGCTCCAAAGGCAAAGCGACAGCGGAAATCCTAGGCATGCGTTTTGGCAAGGGGAGTGGAGCGATTATTCAACAACTGTTGCTAGCCAGCGTGGCTGGTTCGGATTTACTCAGTCTTTCGCCCTATTTTTGCGGTTGTTTAGCTGTTGTGTTAGTAGTCTGGTTTTACGCGGTCTTTTATCTTAATCGGATTTATCGTCGCATGCAGGAGCTTGGTGGGCTAGCGCAATAAGCAGCAAATGCGTTTTTTATGCTTTCTTATATTTTTTGACAATTTATTTTGAGCATATTTAGCACGCCAATTTTAAGTGGATAATAAATACAGTCTACCATGGTAAAAGGTACGGTATTGTACGAGGCAGATAGCTGTGGATATAATTGCATTGGTATACCGTCGATATGTTATTAATATATCGCGTATCGCGCCATTAGTACGTCATATGTATAGTATTGGAAGAGAGTGTAGGGGTTTATGTTATTATTAATGAAAATTTTGTTTGCTAGCAGCATCTTTGTGTTGACGCTATGTACGGGTTTAATTCCTTTTAAGGCCTCTAATCGCAACTGTTTTTTGATGCGGATGGCCAATGCTTTTTCTAGTGCTATTTTTCTGGGGGCAGCGTTGCTGCATCTGCTGCCGGATGCAGTAGCACAGTTTGATAAATTCTATCAGAACGATTATCCGTTGGCCTATCTAATTTGCGTGCTGGTGATGGTGCTGTTAGTAGCGATTGAACGTAGCTTGCATCTGGATGCGCCGCATGGCGCGGTAGTGCCGATTGACAGCGTGCGGTTGGATACGACAACGAACGGTGAGCTACAGCAGTCCTGTGGCCATCACCACCATGCCGGATGCGCCTGCTGCTTGCAGACGCGAATGCATGCGGGTTGTTTTTTGACCGCGCTACTTTGTCTACATTCGTTCATTGAGGGGGCGGCAATTGGCATTCCTGATGATTTAATGGAATCATTAGTAATTTTCGCCGCAGTGTTTGCCCATAAAGGCTCGGAAAGTTTTGCTTTTGGCTGCCATCTCAGTTCCCTAGGCATGACCCAACAACTAAATAAAAAACTGATGGTGATTTTTGCTATGGTGACGCCTTTAGGCATTTTAATCGCTTCGTCAATCATCCGATTTTTATCTGAGTGCACCGGCATCATGTTTTCGGCGCTGTTTGATGCGATTACTGCCGGGACCTTTTTATATCTAGGTACCGAGCACCTGGTTGAGGGAGATAAAGGCTATAAACGCGGTTTTGAAATGATAAGTTTACTGCTGGGCGTGGGGCTGATGGCGGTATTGGCCTTATGGGTATAAGACAAAATCATGGGCGGGCGCATCTTAATTTTTAATTGCTTAATTGCGGGTGGATTGTTTTGTTATTCACTTCGTGATAGAGTGGCCGCATAGCGCTGCAAGATCAGTGGCGTAGATTAGAGAGGCGAATTAAAAAAATAAGACTAGTAAAATTATAGACAGAATGTGATTATATGAAAATTGCAAAAGAACTATTTAGTAGTTGTTGTGCCATCTGCTTATGTGGTGTTTACAGTATCAGCCTGGCTACCCAGGCACAGGCAGAAACAGCGGCCACTGCTACGGGCCCTGTGGCTACGGTCAGTCTAGAAGATGTTAAGCGGTTAGAAAAAGAGATTAGAGTGCTGCAGGAGCAGCTCAGTTTGTTGAAGCAACAGGCCACTAGCTACGCTAGTAAAGCGGAAGTAGCTCAGGTGGCAGCCGAAGCTAAACAAAATCAACGGTCGGTACAAAAATTGGCAGCGGCTAACAAAGCGCATTACAAAGCCGCGGCCAAGGCGCAGCAGCAGGCGGCGGGGCTGGCTGGCCAGCAGGCCACCTCAGGGTTTATCATTAAAGGCTCGAAGCTGATTGACACCGATGATAGCGCGCTAATTCAGGCTACTATGAAACGGCATGATTATCATGGGGCTGCGGTCGCTACTTCGCCCACTTTGGGTAGCGCACGTTCGGCCGAAGACGGCTCCGATTTAATTACCTGTATGCCGACAATTAATGATGATTTAGCCATTCTTAAATATCGTAAAAGAATTAACGATTATTTGGTTAAAAACCATGTAGCGGTGCCCGAACGCCCAGTGATTGCCTTAAGTGGCGCGGTAGAGACCGAGTTTGATTATAACAAAGAGTATGATGGTGGTAGTAATAGCAACATTGATTTGAGTACCGCTAAGTTAAATGTGCTAGCGGAGGTCAATCCTTGGGTGACTACCATGTTAATTTTAGATTATGATTCCAGCAGTCCCAAAGATGCGCCGCGGATCAATAATTCCCGCTTGCGGATTGACAAGGGCTATATCACCATTGGTAATTTAAATCATTCTCCCTTTTATTTTAGCATTGGGCAGATGTACGCTCCTTTTGGAACTTATAGCAGCTATCGCATTAATAATTCGCCCATTAAAGTGTTGGGGCGGGCCAAAGATCGTATGGCAGTAGTGGGTTTTAATAGCAACGCTGGACTCGAAGCGCAGCTGTTTGCATTAAGTAATGAGCTGCATTACAAACATGGGAGTAATATTGCTGATCACCTGGGGGCCAATCTTGCTTATCGCCATAATTTCCAGGATGGCCACTGGTACGTTGGTGCCAGTTACATCGGGGCGCTAGCGGAATCGCGGGGGCTGTTACTTAACGCTTTTAAAGTAGCTAAGAGCAGTGCTGAAGTAGGATCTACCACTCTGCACAAAAAGGTGCGCGGGTTAAATCTACGAGGGCGTGTGAATTATAAAGACATTACTTTGCTGGGTGAGTATGTTACTGCCTTGGGGCGTTTTGATGTGCAGGATCTTTCCTTTAATGGTCGTGGGGCGTTGCCGCGTGCGTTAGAGCTAGGCGCAGCTTATAACTTTAAGCTCTTTGGTCGGCCTAGCAGTTTGGGTCTAGGTTGGGGCCGTAGCTGGGAGGCGTTAGCGATCGCGCTGCCGCGACATAGTTACTATCTTTCATATAACATGTTTCTCTTTAAGAATACCCTACTCGGCTTTGAATGGAAACATGATATTAATTATCCAGTAGGTTCGACGGCAAAGGGGAGTAATACCCTACCCGCTAAAGAGATAACTAAGGCGGGGAGTAGACATCGGGATACCTATAGTGTTAAATTGGGAGTATATTTTTAATAAGACGCTACATAATTGTGATTGGTTATTAGTGTAGTGTAGAGTAGGGTATGATGGTATGGCTGGGTTGATAAATGGGATATGATAAATAAAAGGTAAACTTAATGAACGGAGGTTATGAATGGGTAATATCTTAGCTTTTTTAAAACCGGCGCCGATTGTACCGCGCTTACCAAACGTGCAGGTAGCGGATGCCTATTTTAAACATCGGGTGTTGAATTTTATTGCCATTTTTATTGGCTATCTAAGCTATTATTTATTGCGTAATAACCTTTCGCTGGCTATGCCGTACCTAGCTGAAATGGGTTTTAGTAAAGCCCAATTAGGTGGGGTACTAAGTGTGTTCCCTTTGGCTTATGGGGTCAGTAAATTTTTAATGGGCAATTTGTCCGACCATAGTAATCCACGTTTTTTCCTGTCTACCGGGTTGATCATTTCAGCTATCGCGATTTTTATGATCGGTACCATTCCCGGGTGGGTAACCTGCATTCCTGTCATTGCGGTCTTTATGTTTGTCAACGGTTGCGTGCAGGGAATGGGCGCACCGCCTTGCTATCGTACCATTACTCATTGGTTCCCTACCTCACGACGTGGACGGGTGACTTCGGTTTGGTGTACGTCGCATAACGTGGGGGTAGCACTGTTGGGGTTGTTTATTACGGCGTACGTAGGGCAAAGCTCACAGTTTAAACTTTTTTCTTGGGAAGCGATTTTTTGGGCGCCGGCGCTAGTTGCTTTTGTTTTTGCGATAGTAATTATACTAATTATGGTGGATACGCCTCAGTCGGTTGGGCTACCGCCGGTGGAAGAGTATGAACCCGAATACGAAATGCAAAAGAAGCAAACCAAACGGACAGACAGATCTGTAGATTGTAAGTGCTCGAATAAGCCTCAGGCTTGCGAGACTAAGTCAGCAAACGTACAACCTAGCGCCGAGGCGATCGATACCGAACGGGAGATGACCGGTAAAGAAATTATGTTTAAATATGTGTTGGTTAATCGTACCATCTGGCTGTTAGCATTGGCCGAGATCTTTATCTATCTCTTGCGTTATGGTGTTAGTAATTGGACGCCGCTGTATTTGAGCGAAGAATTAAAATTTGGTAAAGCATTCGGCGGCACTGGAATTACCATTTTTGAATCCGCCGGGTTAATTGGTATTTTAGGCAGCGGTTATTTAAGTGATAAATTCTTTAGGCATAACCAGGCGCTACTAATGCTGATTTGCTTTGTGCTGGTCGGTTTAGGTACCTTCTGTTTCCATTACAGCACTACTGCTAGCATGGCTAGTTTTTCTCTGGCGGTGATCGGGACTTTTATCTATGGACCCATTCTCTTAATTGGGGTGCAAGCCATGGATGTAGTGCCTAAAAAAGCGGTAGGTACTGCCATTGGCTTGCTAGGGCTCTTTGGTTATTGGGGTGGCAATATTAGCGCCAGTGCCCTGTTAGGCTACATTGGCGATCGCTATAGCTGGAATGGGATCTTTAATGCCTTCTACATTGCATGTGCTATGGGAGTACTGATTTTTGCCCTGATTATGTTTATCGGTCGCAAGAATAAAACTGGCAGTAAGAATTATGCGACCACAGCATGATAGCGCAGGAAGCATAGTGCACTGTTATCGTCATATTCATTAATTATTAATGTTATTAATTATTAATACCAAACTTTAACCATTGGCTGGCCGACCTGGCAACTAGTTGGCCAGCCATCCCGAATCCATAATTAGTCGTAGCGGTTAGCGGTGGAATTAAGTAGATGATGGACAGTTATTTTCCACGTTGGTTAGCTAATCTCTCTAATCAAATCCTTAATAGCTTAGAGGACATGGTCGCTCATTGGCGACTAGCGTTATTGGTAGTAGCTAGCCTCTGGGTTGTCCATCTGCTTAATTTTCTCTGTGGTTACCACTTCAACCATTGGGGAATCATACCACGGCGCGCTCGCGGGTTAGTGGGGATTCCGTTATCGCCACTATTGCACGCTAATAGCGGTCATCTTTTTTTTAATTCCGTGCCACTAGTGGTCTTGCTGAGCATGTTTTTAGCTAACGGTTGGCAGTTTGCACTCTATATTAGTGTCATCTTAATCGTGGTTAGCGGGACGCTACTCTGGTTAATTGGCCAGCATGGTGTCCACATTGGGGCCAGCAGTTTAATTATGGGTTATATCGGCTATTTACTAGCTAATGCCTATTTTTATCCTACTCTATCTACTATTCTAATCGCGGGTTTAGTGTTGCTTTATTTTGGCAATGCGTTGTTTTCGATCTTTCCCCAAGCGAATAAAAACTTGTCCTGGACTGGGCATTTAGCAGGGTTACTCAGCGGCGTCGCCCTGGGAGCCTACTACCCGATGCGTTTTGCTAATATTTTGTAACGTCATTATACAAAGCTTGGCGTGTCAACTTCATTACGCACTAATCACCGCCCCACCTAAGCACCAATCCTCATGGTAAAAAGCGATCGCTTGGCCGGGTGTGATCGCGCGCTGCGGCTGAGCGAATGTCACTCGCAGGATTTGGGCAGAATTATCATCCTTATGGTTCGTAGCCGCGTCATTACTCTGCGCCGGTTGTCGCTGTACGGTATCGTTTATTTTATGCTGCAGACATTCTGATACTGGGTGCCGGCTCTCTACTAGCTCCACTGTACACTCTTGATCAGCTTGGCGATAACGGATTTTGGCACTACCCACCCAGGGTAACCGTGGCGGGGCATTAATCCAATGGGGTTGTATTGCGTATAAATGATCGCGCAGTAGATCCGTTTCTTGCTGGGTAACTATTAGCAGGTTTTTAGCCACATCTTTAGCTAGCACATACCAGGGGGCCTCGGAGTGGCCAGCTATCCCTCCGATCCTCAGGCCTGCGCGCTGACCGATGGTATAAAACCAGACTCCACAATGTTCACCCACCACTTGCCCGCTATGGTAGTCCTGAATCGGACCGGGTCGGGTGAGCAGATATTCCTGTAGAAATGCCCTAAAATGCCGTTCGCCAATAAAGCAGACACCAGTGCTATCCGGTTTGTTCCAAACTGGCAGGTTACACGCCTTAGCCATCGCCCGCGCCTGGGGTTTGGTTATCGCCCCTAGCGGAAAGAGCGCGTTAGCTAGCTGCGATTGGGTTAGTCGATGTAAAAAATAACTCTGATCTTTATTAGCATCCACTCCTTTTAAGAGTTGCCATTCAGCTAGTTGCGGTGACCAAACTTTACGTGCGTAATGACCGGTAGCTACCCAGTTAGCCTGTAACTGCTGCTGAATATACTGATAGAAGAGTTGAAATTTAATTTTGCTATTACATAACACGTCCGGATTAGGGGTATGACCTAGTGCAAATTGATCCAGACAATAGTTAAATACCTGTTGCCTGTATTCTTGACTAAAATCTACGGTATGCAGCTCCACTCCTAGTGCATCGCAGACCCGCTGTGCATCCTGTAGATCTTGGGGTAGGGTGCAGGCGCGATCGTTAGCATCGGCATGCCAGTTAATCATAAAGGCCGCCGTCACCTGGTAGCCCGCCGTTCGTAGCAGTTGCAGCGTCAGTGCAGAATCAACCCCGCCCGACACCCCTACCACTACCCTTTGGTCGTGTACATCTGGCTCAGTCTGCATAATATTTGTAGCTAAATTTACGCTGTCCATTTGTATGCAATATATTACCCGTTACCTTTTGGTGGCTTTACTCGGTCTCTTAGTTCCGCGATTTTTGCTGGAGTTGCCTTGGCTGTTATTGCTACTACCGTTGCCGTTATTACCATTATCGTCGCGATTATGTTTTTCTAAGTTACGATAAATAATCCGGCCCTTGGATAGATCATACGGAGTAATTTCTACCGTAACATGATCCCCGGTTAACAGCCGAATATAGTTTTTACGCATTTTACCGCAAATATGGGCGGTAATCACGTAACCGTTCTGCAACTGTACTCTAAAAATAGTATTAGGAAGAGTTTCAATAATTACTCCTTCCATTTCGACACAATCTTCTTTTGCCATATTCACCTAACTATTCGTAGCAATTATGAACCAGTTTGATTTAAACAAATAAAATGCGCCAAGCTACAACATGACCACGAAATATCATATAACATTATAGCGCACTAATGTAAAATGCTTATGCGGCTTATATGTTTATGCTCTGCTATAATCAATCGCCATTGTTGTTTGTTGTAGACTATGGATGATCGTATTCATGAATGGCAGGTGAATGGCAGATCGGTGGAGTTGGCTAGCCTAGCGCTGCCGCCGCCTCGCCACTTCCGTTCCCAACAGCATTACCAGACCCATTAGCGACGCACCGATGCCTAGAGTTACATAAGGTGGTTGATAAACCATTTCAATGGTATGCGGTCCGGGTGCCAGGCGCAAAGTATAGAGACAGACGCCAAACAGCGTCGGCTGCAGCAGCTGGCCGTTGTCGGTGATAGTCCAACCGCGGTTATAAGGAATAGAGATAAACAACCGTTTAGGCGTATCGGTGGTGACTTGCAGGCGCAGATGACCATTTCGCATCTCTAGTCGTTCTACCGCTTGCGCTTGCAGTTGCGCAGTGGCGGCCGCCAGCTGTTGCAGATCTAGGGCGTAAAACTGTTCCTGTTGATCGCGTAGCTTAATAGGTTGACCGGGCTGATTGGCGGTGACTACCACTTGACAACTTTGGTCATCCGGTTCGGTGGGAATGTGAAATACCGAGGGGGAGAGCCAACAGGCGTAGGCGGTTTTATAGCGATTATTAACCTGCAAAGTGCCCTTAAATTGCGTGGTCCAGGGTAGATTGCCGTAAATTACGGACGCATTAGGGGGCAAAGTAATCAGATAGCGACGACTGCCATCGGGACGATTTTCTAAGGTATAGTGGAGCGGGCGATAGAGCTGCACCGGCTGACCCAGCAGCTGGCTGTACCATTCGTTGGTCTGTTCAAAAGGATTATTAGGTACTGCGCGGGCCACGTAGCCAGTAGCTGGATAGGTAAACGCTAGCGGTAGGCTGTAAGGATTACGATAGACCGCCATCTTAACGGCGTTGACTGGCAGTTGGGAGAGTGATTGCAGGCCGTGGATCGGGTAGGGGGAGAGGATATATTTAACTCCTAGCAGGGCGTCGGCGGCGAGGAGGGAGGTGTTGACGATACACATATTGCTACCCATTTTCAGGTAACCCAGGCGGCTTAGAAATAACGAGGTGACATCGTCGGGTGAAGAGGTATAGCTGTTAATTGACCAATAATTATAAGCCATTGCCTCATTATAATTGGCAGTGAGATTATTATCATGGTGATTGCGACCGTAAGTCTGTGAGATCCGATAAGTACTTGGGTCATAGGTTTGTAAGGCGGTGAGCTGCTGAGTGGCCGCTCGGGCGTAGTTTTGAAAAACTTTGGCGTTATGAGCGTGATAATTATTCATTTGATAACTGGCGTTCAGGCTGGTTTCCAAACAAAATAGCATGCTAAACAACGTGTATAGTATTTTACCAGTCATCTGGCCACCTGGCTGTAACGTTAGATCGTGTTTTAAGTGGCTAAATAGTGCCGCGCCAAATACTACGAATGCTGATAGTAAGACAGCAGTGGCGTAGACGAGCTGTAACTGTTCGCCACCTTTGATATACTGACACAGCAATAGTAGGCCAGCGAAAAGTAGAGCGGTACGGGGTAGAAATTTAGTCACTTCCGATGTTGTTGCGGTGAGATAAAAATGGGCGGCTAGATAGATTATAGTGAAAGAGCCAAGATAAGAGAAGCGATACCAATAAGATCCGACGGACTTAAATAAAGAAAAACTTACATACAGCGGATTCCAGTAAAAGAAGAACAGTGTCCCTACTCCCAAAGCAATCATAAGTCGTCGACGCCTCCGCGACTGCCGTTGCTGCAGACTGCCTAGGCACCCTAGTAGCGCTAGACTGCCGCAATAGAGCGACACGCTACCTAGCGCACTTTTAGCCCCAAGCCGATAGTTTTCGATAACCGAGAGTAGGTTGCCATGAAATGAAATATCTAACAGTTTGCCCCATTCTAAAAAGCCACGGGAACTGGTACGCATGGCGGCGATGGTAGGAAGTAAAAGGATGCCGCTGAGGAGCAGACCGGTAAGCAGGCCGTAGCTAAAACGTGCGATCGGTATGAACCAACTTTGAAGTGTGGCCGATTTTTGGGCATTACTGCCGCCTGCTTGCAGTTCACGATCGGCTAGCCGCGCCGCCACTAGTTCATAGATAAACCAAAAACCGGCAAAAAGACAGTTAATGCCGCCGGTGTACCAGTTAAACAACACGCTGCCGGCGACTGACAGCGAGAGCAGTCGGCTGCCCCCCCCCCGAACGATTGGTAAACTCCCAGCAGGATCAGGGGCAGCATATAGACTCCGTCTAACCACATGATGTTACTAGCTTGGGCAATAGAATATTGGCAGAGCGCATAGCTAATGGCTAACATAACTAGCAAGGAGCGCGCCAGCAGCGGGTCCCGTTGAGTAGGAATTCGTATTGTTAGGAATAGAAAACAACTGGCCGCCGCGACCGCCAGTTTGAGTGAAACCACTAGATCAAAGAAAACCACCAGATTTTCCTTTTTAAAACAGAATAGCAGCAGATTGAAAGGGCTGGAGAGGTAATAACTAAAAGTACCGATATTATTACCGCCTAAAGCTTTACTAAAAGTGTAACCGATATGGTTTTCTCCTGCCAATACATCTTTAAAATAAGCGAAAAAATCTAAATATTGGATATTGCCATCCATAGTGGCCAAGGATAGCTCGCCAAAAGGGGCGTAGCCTTTAAGATAATACAGCAACCATAGCAGAGCTAGCGTGATGCTGCCAGTTAGCAGAGCCTGCAGCGCAATTTTTTTGGTAGTTACAGCTTTAGTCATTACGGTGTTCATAATTTCCTTAATTATTCTTATTAATTGTTCTTATTCGCCTATAAGTTACATCGCAAAAACTACCATAATGAGAATTAAATATGGAGTCAAATGGAAAGCATGGGGTCATGGACCTTTGAGCGCCCAACAAGCATCTGCTAAGATATAGTTATCCCGCGACGCAGATTTAGCCCAAATTTTGTAAAAAAGCTAATAGCTGCTGGGCAACTTTAGTGGGGATTTTGGTTTTGTACACTAGTTCTTCCAGACTAGTGTGGCGAATCGCTGCTAGCGAACCAAAAGTTTGATAGAGTACAGCTTTGCGTTTAGGGCCAATACCGGGTAGCTGATCCAAAATTGAGCGTAAACTACTTTTAGCACGCAGCTGACGGTGATAGGTGATGGCAAAACGATGGGCTTCATCCCGGATATGACGGATTAACTGCAAAGCGGCACTCTGACGGGGTAAACGTAGACTGGTAGCTGCATCCGGCGTAAAAATCTCCTCTTCCTGTTTGGCTAATGCAATCACTAATAAGGATGGTGGCGGTGGTACGGTTAAATGACTTAAAGCCTCTAGCGCACTAGAGAGTTGTCCTCGTCCTCCGTCGATAATAATTAAATCTGGCCAGGTTGCGCTAGGGTCACACTTTTGGTCGCCAGTTGCCAGGCGTTGGTAACGGCGATACACCACCTCCTGCATGGCGCGAAAATCATCCGGCGCCCCCTCGGTGCTGCTAATTTTGTAGCGGCGATAATGGATCGGACTAGGTTGTCCCTGCAAAAAAACTATCATCGAGGCCACCGTGTTGATCCCTTGAGTGTGCGAAATATCAAAACAGTCGATTCGCCGTAAATGAGCATCCGGCGCCTCTAAAGCGGTTGCCAGTTCGGTCAACGCTTGCTGGGCCAGCTGATTATCGCCAATCACCGACGGTTTAAGACTGTTTTTATACAGCTGTTCCCGCAGCCGTTTTTGCGCATTTTGCTTAGCTAACTGTAATAATTGATATTTTATGCCCTGCTTAGGTACCACTAGCGTAACTTTTTTACCCGCTTGTCGACTCAGCCATTCCGTTAGTAAAGCGCTATCGGCCGGTAATTGCTCCAGAATAATCTGTCGCGGAATGCCGTAGTTTTTAGCCAACGGATTCTGAAGGGTAGTTGGTTGTGTGCCATCTGTAGAAGGCAAATTATATTGATTATAGCGGTTACAGTTATAATACTGTTTAATAAACGCGGATAAAATCTCATCCACCTCGACGATTTCACTGGTAAAGAGATAACTATTATCGCCATGGTTATTGATATAATTATCGTTATAACTGCTGCTATTACTTTCTATATTCACCAATTTGCCCGCGCGTACTCCAAACACTTGTAAGCAAAACTGAATTTGATGGGTAGCGGTTTCCTGCCAAACTAAACTAATCAAATCCATCTCATTTTGCGCCGCCATAATCGCTTTTTGCTTTTGCATTATCCGAGTTATGGCCTGGAGCTGATCACGTAGCTGTGCCGCCTCCTCAAAAGCGTAGCGCTGTGCAGCGGTTTGCATCTGCTGGGTTAAATCCTGCCTTAATTGGCCAATTTGGCCGCTAAGCATCGCGATTACCGTCTGAATCATCTTATCGTAGGCCCGGGGGGTGATTTTACCGGCACAGGGCGCTGCGCAACGATGGAGATAATATTGCAGACAGGGCCGACGCTGAGTGGTTAAATGCGCACAACTACGCAAAGGAAAGAGTTCATGCAGTAATTCTAAAGTTTTATGCATCGCCGCTACATCCGGATAGGGACCAAAATAACGGCTGCCATCTGCGCTGAGTCGATGCGCACGGCAGACTCGTGGATATGGCTCGCGCAGAGTAATTTTAATATAGGGATAAGCCTTGTCATCCTTGAGTAACAGATTGTAACGTGGGCGATGTTCTTTAATTAAATTGCATTCTAAGGTCAGGGCTTCCATCTCGTTATCGGTAACAACGGTTTCGATCTCCACCACCTGAGCTATCAGGCGAGTGATTTTTGGTGGTTGATTGGTATGCTGCTGCTGGCAGTGGTTAAAATAGCCTTTAAAATAACTTTTAACCCGTTTTTTCAGATTTACCGCTTTGCCGACATAAATAATGCGCTGAGTGTGGTCGCGCATCAGATAGACACCGGATTGCTCGGGTAGCTGGGCTAAGCAGGTTTGGAGGTGGGCCAGGCGGGCTTGTTCAGGGTTAAGGAGTCGAGTTTGACGATCCATATTAATAATTAATTAAGTTGAATTAATAGGAGTACCTGTCTACACTGCATCATTTGACCCAGTAATATGGTCTTACTAGCTTTTTGCGACAGAATGCTATAACCTACTTATTTTCAGCGCTCTTAATTGTAAAACATATCATAATGCACTGCGACATGCACATATTACCCACGTTTATATTATAGCTACAGTCTATTATCATTTATATAGATATACGC
>CAVFMC010000013.1:0-11651 GCA_963623565.1 Bacteroidaceae bacterium
GGTGCTATCTGTTTTACCATGTAGAATATTATTATCGCGCAGCGTTGCACACCAACTAACAAGTAGCACGCCAATTTTTTTAATATTTTGTTCATATTTGGGATCGTCGTTTTGTAGCTTAGTTAACAATGGATCTTGCAAAGTATCAGGGCTGGTAGCCGCACTAGAACGACTGTCAGCTACAGGCGCAGCTGCTACATCCGCTGCTAATTGAACTGCACTCGCTATCTCTCCCTGTGCCGCACCAAAGGCGCCATGCTGTGCAAAACATTGCAGGATATCAATAAGATTGCTCTTGCCAATTAGAATTTCCGTTAGTTTTTTGTTTTTACCCAATCTTGTACTGAGTTCGGTTTCCAATTTCGCCAAAGTTAGATCAGCTGTGGTCTTATTGGATTGAGTACTGGACATACTGTTTAAATAACTCAGTGCCAGCTTATAAAAAACGCTAGCTGCGTATATACGTTGTTCATCTGGTTGGTTTTGTCGATTTGCCTGTTGTTGATCAATGCTAAAACAGATACTTTTGATGAAATTATAGGGATGCAATGTGCCCGTTTTTGGTTTAATTGATGTTAATAGATCAAACAGAGGCGCTCTAGCGACATAGGCAGGCAGTATCAATCTTGAATAGCCTCGACGGTATCTATTATTAGGCAAATGGCTCACGATAAAACTTATACCTACCTCATCAAATTCAGGCTCAGCTGGTAGGGTAAACTCCCCTAAATCACTGTTTGCAGGTGCATCGCTCCAACTAGCAGCATAACTGTTTAACAATAGTATCGGTTTTTCTTTTTGCATTCTGTCGTGTTGTTCATTAAATATATCTCGCCATTCTTTCTGAAGGGCTTGAAGACGCCTTCCAACATCGTCGATGCGCTGTTTGTTGCGCTCCTCGGCATCGCTTATTTTGCTAAGCAACCACGCATGCGCTTTGCTAATTACTTTATGTGCCACAATAACCGATAACTTCTTTTTACTATTTTTCGCGAATTCAAGTGCTTCAACCACATCGGAATCCGCATCCACTAAATTAGTGATGGAGCGAAATAGTCTATACCAATTGAGTTGCATAAACTTTGGGCGGGTAAAAGATAAACCCAGCGCTACAGAAAAGACGATGGCGCCTAAAAGATCCAGACCTAACAAACCACTGCCTAAGCCGGTCAACCTAGCAGCACCACTAGACAGCGCGCCGCCTAAACCGGTCGGTAAGAAGACAAAAAGACCAAGCAATATACCAGGTAAATATGGGATTAATGGAATTAAGAACTTTTGGGCGCTATATAAACGATTTGCACGGTTTTTTTGGTGTCGCCAATATTTTTCTTGAATATAATTTTTCATTGTTTGACAGGCAAAGCAAAAGGAAGAAAGACTATGGCAATGTTCGAACGCCTGTGCTTGTACCTTTGCATCGTAATTACTAAGAAGCATACCGTTGAGATAATTGGGACTATCCTTGCCCCACCACTGATCTAATGTCTCTTTAATCGGGAAAAAAGCAGGCTGATATTTGTTTCGCAACTTGACTAAGCTAGCCAAACTTCTTGTTGGCATAACATCTTCGCCGATATTGGTTAAAGTCAACAACATCAACTGACAACTTTTTACTAGTTCTGCCTTTAGCTCATTATCGCTGTTCGAATTGTCAACATTGTTTCTATACAGTGGATTAGACGTATTAGCTTTTATAGTAACGGCCTTCAGTTCCTTGGCAGAGAAAAGATGCATGACAAAATCTGCGCAGCAAAGATTTTCAAGCGGATCTTTTGCTTTGTTGGAGGCGTTAAGATAAAGGGCAGGCAGGGCAGCTAAAGTGGTGAAAGGAATTTGAACCTCATAAGTTTCTTCAGAGACCCACTGGTGTGAAAACTCTTGAATCGCGCCTTCTGTTGCAGCCCGATAAGTATTTTCGACCTGTTTATTACCACTGTTAACATGAGCGTCATTTTCAGAATTAGGTTGCGCGATCATAAAGTTGAAATCTTGCTCAACACTTTCACTAAAGCCGGCCTTAAATGACATGCCGATCATAGACGCTAGACCGCTCATCGTATTGACCACATCAGCCAGTTTCGCGGTTCGAATTTCCTGAATTCTGCTTGCCAGTTCTAAAACTGGTTCCACACGCACGATCGGTACATTTTTAAAAAATAAACACTCTTGCTTAACTTTGATAGTAAAGGCTGTCTCGCGTCTGCTCGGGTCTAGATACAAGCAGTTGGTTACTAGTTGATCTACATTAGTCTTGGAATCCTCTAAACTAGTTTGCAACTCCGCTTTGTTGGCAATAATTGCTAATATCCTATCTATTTTCCAATTAGATCGCCATTTTTCTGGCGCTGGGTTGGCCGCATCCTGATTAGCTGTATTCTGAACTGTCGCTTGCATAAAAATGGCCTCTTTATACTTCTTTATACTTTATACTTTATACTTTATACTATAATTTGACTTCTATCTTTAACTTTAATTCTGGCCGTTGTTACCGAATCGGTTATTTAATTTTGCCATTAGTCCTTAATTGTAGTATACGCCAATGAATCATCCTCATACAAAAAACTCTCTCCTGTATCAGAATATAAGGTAGCGCATAATTGCGGTAAAAACAAGAAGTTAAAAGAACCAGGCTACAGCAGAAACAAATTAACTATTTGAATTTAGTAATGATCTATTATATGATGATTAATGGAATCTGAAATGATGAATCATGGTTAAAGTGCAGTAAATGTCAAATAGTAACAAACGTACAATATGTGCAACTATAAAACAGTAATAACAATGTTTTAAGGAGATAATTGTATGTATTTTAGCGTCTTTGATTTGCTCAAAATCGGTATCGGACCCTCAAGTTCTCATACCATCGGCCCCATGGTTGCCGCCAAGCAGTTTATTGACACACTAGCAGAGCGGCAGCAACTAGCGCAGGTGGTTAAATTGCAAGCTACTTTATACGGTTCATTAGCTTATACCGGCAATGGCCATGGTACTCTACAGGCGATTATCATGGGCTTAGAAGGCTATTCGCCGGTGGATGCGCCGCTAGACCGTTTAAAACATCGTTTAAAGCTACTGGCCAGCAATCCTACTCTAACTCTGCCCGATGGGCATAGTATCGCCTTTACCGCTGAGGACGTTGAACGTAACATTCAGCGGCAACATCTCTATCATCCTAATACCATGAGTTTTAGCACCTGGAATAGCGCCGGCGAGCTGCTCTTTAGTGAAGAATATTATAGCATTGGCGGCGGTTTTATCCAAACCAAAAGCCAGCTTAGCGCCAGTAGAACCGTCAATACCGATAAACAGGGCACGAGCAACGCTACTACCCCTGCCCCTACCCAACCGCCTTACCCCTTCAGTAATGCTAAAACGCTCTTTCAGCTCTGTCGCCAACATAAATTAACTATTGATCAATTAATGATCGCCAATGAACGCACTCTCTGCACTCAAAAGCAGATTGAACAGAAATTAAACGATGTTTACCAAGTAATGATGACATCGATCGATCGTGGTCTGGCTAGCGAAGGTACTCTAAGCGGCGGGCTATTCGTCAAAAAACGAGCTAAATCTCTATTTGATAACTTGATACGTTTGAAACATACAGATAACCATAACCAACATATCGTAAAATTTACCTCGCACCTCACCCATAGCTATCTCTCCGCCTGGGCTCTCGCGGTAGCGGAGGAAAACGCAGATTTTGGACGCATTGTCACCAGCCCCACTTGCGGCTCGTGCGGAGTCATGCCGGCGGTGATTCGCTTTTACCGCGACATTATCTGTCAGGGTGAAGTACCACTAGAACAGATCCATAGCTTTATTTTAACCGCCGGAGCGATCGGCCTGATTTTTAAACATATGGCCTCCATCTCCGGCGCAGAAGTGGGTTGCCAAGGGGAGATCGGGGTCGCCGCTTCCATGAGTTCTGCGGCGCTAGTAGCGGTCTGCGGCGGCACTTTTGCGCAGATTGAAAGCGCCGCCAGGGCTTCGATCACCCATTTTCTGGGCCTAACTTGTGACCCTATCAAAGGACTAGTGCAGGTACCATGTATCGAACGCAATGCGGTAGCAGCCTGCCAAGCGGTGGACGTGGCGCAGCTGGCGCTGATTGAACAAGATCCTCCTAACACCGTTAGCCTGGATCAGGCAATTATTACCATGAAAAATACTGGGTTAGATATTGATCCCCGCTATCGGGAAACTTCGCAGGCTGGCCTAGCTACCCTGCAGCTCTCCGATGAAGCGTTGTTTGGCTAGGTAACTAATAATTGCGTTAATTGATCATATCACTATGAGACAACAATTTAGACCAACCTAAACGTAACAAACTGATCCCATGGCCTTATTAGCCGACGAAACACCAACTACCGCTAAACAGCTGCATCAGAAAATCGTCCTCTACCTGGCCTCGCTAATCATCACCTTAGTGGTCGCCTGGATGGCGCTGACGCTCTATTTTGGTTATCAAATTCAAAAACAGTGCGACCGCCTGGTGGTTGCTATGCAGCAACAATCCTCATTAGTTGAAATTTACGCTTACCGTTTTCGACGCCAATGGTTTGCTTCAACCCTGAAATTTAAACTGGTGATGCGCTCGCCGCTGCCTAATAACGCGGATCTAAAATTAAATCTGGAGGGCAACATTGCCCATGGGCCGATTATTATGGATTGGCTCCGCTGCAAGTTAGCCACCGCTCTATGTACTGTTAATCTTTATTATCTAGATACTAAAACTGAATTTCGCACCGCCTATTTAGGTCAATTACAATTTAAACAGCTACTCAATGGACGATTTAAAATTATCAGTTGGCCCCGTAATAACCAGGTGATATTACCACAAGGACGACTAGACTGGTCCAATTTAGAGCTGGCTATCGGTTGGCCGGCGACCCACAACGCCACGATGCCGGCCACTCTTGCGACAACCAAGACTAAAACGCCGACAATACCAGCTATATTGCCCACATTACCCTTACTACCTCGCGCTACACCACCTTCGCGCTTACGTATAACGCTTGACCAGCTAGATGTTGCTAACAAGCTCCGCGCTTGGCAACTTTCGGGATTAAACCTAGAACTAACTAAGCAACCTAATGGGGCTGTAGCCAATACCGTTAAGATTCATAGTTTACAAACCTTTAAACATCAGCCCAAACCACCCCAAATATCGTCGTTCTCACCACAACAGCAACAGCAACCGCCATCATCGCCGTCTACTGTTAAACTACCGCCAGCTAGCCAGATTAGCCCGCAGTACCACTTGTCTTCGTATCAACTCCGTTGGCAGCTGCAGAATTTAGAATTAGCTTATACTACTATGTTTAATCCAAACCACCGCTTACTGCAGCAAAATTGGCAACTGAAGTTAGCGCGGTTACGTTGGCGTGAACACTGGGATTTTAACCGGTTAGAAATTAAAATGCGTATTCTACATACAAAAGAGCATGAAACTACATATAATAACGAAGGTAATTATACACCCGGCGCGAATCTGAACAATAATTATGATGGTAATATTAAGGATTTAATTGAAATTCAAAGCGCCCATTTAGAAACCCCTTGGGGTCCGGTGAATTTCAAAACTCGGGCGTTACGTTTAGATAATGAACTCCCTATTGAGCTCAAGTGGCTACAATTATTAGACTGGCAACTGGATAGCGAACTAACCATCAACTCTACGCTAGTGCTCTTGCTCTTAGAGCATGCGCCCCACTTTACCGCTAGTCTCTGGGGACAAGAGTTAATTAAACGGATGGCCGCGCTGAACATTTACCCCACCATCCCTAATGGCGCTGCGATCGCTACTACTGTTGCTATTTCTAACATTAATTCTCCGTCACCAGAACAGTCAATCAAGGAACAAGCGCTGCAAATACCGGCGCCACAAGAACAGTCGGCGCCACAAGTGCAACCGGTATCACTCGCCCCATCACAACAGCTACGCTTTAAATGGCATAAAGATGGTTACAATTGGCATTGGGAGTTGCAGAGTATAAATAAATAAAATAGTCGCATTAACAACCATTATCGTGATAAACCGCAATAGTACTAACCATGAGCCTATCGCGTACTAACAACAATAGTCGTAAACCACAGAAACGGGTTACCCAAACCACAGTCAAAAGTAAGAAAACTGACTCAGCTAGGCACAAGCCACACTCTAATCACAGTAAGCCACTAAAAATTAAACTGCGCTACTGGCTTCTGGCCGCCATAGTCGGCTATGTTAGTTATAATTATGCTGATCCGCTTTACAAAAGTTACATTGCCACAACCCAGCACATAAGCAGCTATTGGACTCAGCTACAGCGCTGGTTTATCGGCCCGTCACCTACGTATGATCAAACGGTACTAGTACAATTTTACCCGGCGCGATTAAAATTAAAACAGGAGTAGTCCACGTTTGCATCACGCATATAAGAGCATAACAAAAATAACCAAGCAGAAAAGATGCCACAGAAAAATAGTATAAGCACTAAACCGACGTATAGCGGCTCGCTAATGATTACCGCCATCTGTATGCTGCTGATGATTAGCGTATTAATTACTCAAACTACCGAACTATTTCATAATCATCATGCGCATGAAAAACAGGTGTTAAAGCAGCAGCAGTGGTTGGCACGAGCAGGAGCGCAAATCGGCCGTAAATTATGGCAATCGGGTACTAGCTGCACCGAGCTAACTATTGATGCCAACGATCCAATCGCGCAGATGACTAAGGAACAGAGCATCTTAAATCTCACCGGCTCCCAATACAAGATGGTATCATCACTCAAGACGGCGTTGGGGGCGCAAGATCATGTAATTCAGCTAGCGGACCAAGATGAAACAGAAAATAATGCTTACACTAGTATCGTAAGAACATGGGCAGGACCAGGTGCTGTGGTGATTGAGAATGAGCTCTGCAGCTACCAGCTCTATGACCCGGTGCAACGCCAACTGCTCGGAGTAAGACGAGGAATTGGGGAGACTGAAGCGGTAGCGCACCCAGCCGGCGCCCGTGTACTTCGCGATAATTGCGCCATCACCGCCAAAGCCTGTAGTGCACGTGCGGTCTTTCGAAAGATCTGTAGCTGCGCTACCAGCTGGAGTTACCTACCACAATACGATTTTGATGTCCATCGCCCCACCGTGTTGGCAGTGGGATCGGCGCGGCTAGAGGATAGTGCCCATATTTTTGGCTCGACCCTGGATATAGATGATGTACAGCGCGGCAGCAGTTTAATCTATGGCCCCCGCAGCTCTTATCAGATCGATAATAATAGTAGCACCAATACTTACGCCTACTATGACATTAAAGCGCTCACCGGCCACATCGCTTTTCTACCTTACAAGGTTTTCGAACGCACCGAACGCCTAGGTGGCACGCTGCTGTCTAATAATCTGCAGCAACAAGAAGATATTGCGCAAGTCAGCGATTTAGACGCGGCAGGTTTGTGTAATTATCTTTTTACCGCAAAAAACTGGGCGGAATTACTTCAAAACCAACATTACCTGCATTTAACCAATACCGATCGGACTTTATGGAACCACATCTCTGCTGACCATCCCAATGAAAAAATGCTGCAAGATAAAAGGGGTATTATTGTGCATGGCGATCTTCAGCTAGACTTTCATGGTAAATATTGGCGGCAGCTAGGCTATCTAGGTATCCCCTATCTGTTAGTAGTAGATGGTAATGCACATTTTAAAAAAGCGACTTTTTATGGTGCGGTGGTGGTGCTAGGTAACGCGCAGTTAGACCATGTTGATATTTTTGGCATGCTAGCGGTCACCGGGGACCTGCATTTGATTCATAGTAACGTCTACTACGATCCCAAAACCTTGGAGCTACTCACCCAGCGGTCGCAACAGGAGCAACTAGCCTTTCGGGTAAGTACGCAACTACCCCATTTTGTCGATAAGCTGGCGGACGTCAATATTAACGTCACCGCTGATGCTAACAAACTTCAGAACGCAACGCCGCCGGCTGCCACAACATCGACCACACGGGACAAAACATTGGATCCGTCAGTAAGCTCATCTGCTACCGTCCCGGCGGACCACTAAAGCACGTAACTTTAGCATTATTGCGACTACATGGCGACTAATAGTTTTCAGCAGCTCTTAGCGCAGGACCGCCAAGCTCGACGTTTGGCGGTCGCCCCCAGTTGTTCTTGTATTGTACAAGCGCCTGCCGGATCAGGCAAAACCACGCTACTGATCGAGCGAATCTTGCGGCTATTGGCGGTTTGCGAGCGCCCGGATCAGATTTTAGTAGTTACTTTTACTAAAAAAGCTACCGCCCAGATGCAAGAGCGGCTAGCCCAGCTACTACACTCACCCCTACCGCTAGCGGCACCCGCTGATCATGACGCTGATCAGGCGCGGTATGTAGAACTGACTAGATTACTGCAGCGGATTCGGCAACGGGATCAACAGCAGGGTTGGAGGCTGCTAGAGAATCCGGCTCAACTACGTATTCAAACTATTGATGGACTCTGTAGCTATTTAGTGCAAAATAACCTGCCCCAACAGGCGCCCACGCGGATTGTTCAGGGCGCTGAAGCGGATTATTATTATCAGCTAGCGGTCTGGCAATGGCTGAGCGATTGCTGCCAAATTATCAACACGGATACGAAGATAAGTACGTCCGAGAACAAGCAAGCCAACCCAGCGGAGCTGTTACTGCAACAATTAGGTTTCGATAGCCAACGGCTAGTAACTTTTTTAGCCCAACTGCTGGCCCGGCGGGATTGTTGGTTGCCCACTCTACTAGCACTGGATGAACAAGCTTTGCGGCAGCAGATGCAACAACAACTGGAGCTGGTTAACCACCAACTGCTTCAGGCCTGCGTTTTTCCATCTGAACTCTTTACTGGCTGGCAACAACTCTATCGGGAGACCATTGCTTTCTATAGCGCTGATGAACTTACGCCTGCCACCTGGCAACTAATTCAGGAGCTGATTGCGGCACCCAGTTGGAACGCTTTAACTGTAACTAGCGCCAAACAGCTAGCGGGCTGGCTACTAACTAGCCAAGGTAAATGGCGAGAACGATGGGGTGCAGGGCAGGCTATCTTGCAACCTAAATGTATTAGCATTAGTAAGAGCAATTCTGATATCGCTAAAACCTGGAAAGCGCTAAAAGCGCGCTGGCGCTGCTGGATTCAGCAGCTAGCGGCTAGCGATTCGTCAGTCGATCCATCGCAAGAACCTGACACTGCTAGTTTACGTGGTCAACTAATAACCTTACTCCAAGCGCCACCCCTGATTTACAGCAAACAACAGTGGCAGTTGGTTTCCGCCTTGCTGCAGATTTTACCCCCACTACTAGCTTACCTCCAGCTAATCTGGCAAGAGCGACAGATTGCCGATTACACCGAGATGGTGATCCTAGCCGAACGCGCGCTGAATCCCGATTTTACCCCCCGCGAACAAAATCAAACGGCACAGCAGGAGCGGCATACCCATCGCGCCCTCGCTCAGCTCTTTAAATGGCGCCATCTGTTAGTGGATGAATTTCAGGACACCTCGCTGCTGCATTTCCAATTTTTAAGCCAGCTGACCGCTCAGTGGACAGTCGACCAATGCAGTATCTTTCTGGTGGGCGACCCAATGCAATCCATCTATCGCTTTCGCCAGGCGGAAGTAGGACTCTTTTTGCTAGCCCAACAACAAGGGTTAGGTAATAATAATATTAAATTAACCAACTTAACCCTGCATGGCAATTTTCGTTCTAGTAACGGTTTAGTACAGTGGTATAACCGACATTTTAGCCAGATTTTTCCTCCCCGGGCGGATATTAGTCTAGGAGCGGTGAGCTACTCGCCCTCTATCGCTGGTCTATCAACTCCACAACCGTCGGATCTAACCGCAGAGACGGTTACACTGACCATGATCAATAGCAACCAACTAACCGCTGCGCCAATCCGCCCTCAGACACCAGCGATCGTTACCATGGTAAAAAATATCCAACAGCGCTATCCGGGCGAGGCGATCGCTATTTTGGCCCAAACCCGCGGGCAATTATACCTGACGGCACAGGCGCTGCAGCAGGCGCAGCTGGCTTATCAGGCGATAGAACTCAATGAACTGTTAAGCGACCCCGTCGCACGCCAGCTCTGGGCACTAATGCGACTGGTACTAGCGCCCCAGCAGCGTTGGAGCTGGTACCATTGGTGGCTAGTGCGGTATAATACCGCCCCCACAATGGCGTTGGAACAGGAGTGGCGTCAAGCGCTGCATGCACGGCCGCTAGTAAGGGATGCTAAAGCACTAAATACCACTCCACTTCCGGACGATCCTACTGACCAACAGTTTAATTATCTAGTTTTTATGCTGCAGTTATCATCGTCAGCCATATCATGGTTAACCGGCTTGGAACCACTACTACAAACTAGTAATATTATAAATAGTTCTTATCAACCAGTCAGCCAAAAACAGCTCTGGATCCGGCTAATCAAAAGTTGCCACATCTGGGATAGGCCATGCGTCGCCGAGACAGCCACGCAGCAGCTAGCACTGCTTGAGCTCTTCGATCCCCTATGGGAGTTAGCGCCGCAGCTGGATGTGGCGCTATTGGAATTAAAACTAGCGGAAATGTACGCACCGACTAGCCAAATGACTACGTGTCCATCGCCTATCAGCGCTGAAGCGGATACCACTACCCATCATCCCATTACTCTCATGACCATTCATAAAGCTAAGGGACTAGAGTTTCCGCATGTAATCATCGCTGAACTGAATAGCGCGACCCGGCGTAATAGTGAGTCACCGATTTTAATCTGGCAGGAAGTGTTGCAGCCCGTGCCAGATAAACAGTCCACTCCTGGGGCTACTCGCTACTCAGCTGGTATTTTACTAGCCAGTCGTCTGGCTAGCACTGATCAACCGCAAAATCTGTCCGCGCCCACATCCGCACCCGCCGACGCTTTATACAATTACCTGCTACGCCAAGCTCGCTGTAAAAATCACTATGAGCTGATGCGACTCTTCTACGTGGCCGCCACCCGGGCGCAAAAGTCGCTACATCTGATCGTCCATGCCGCGGATAAACCAGTACCCGATAGCCTCTGGCAATTATATCGCTAATCTCCGCATGCACTAATAAACATCTACCTGCTGCCGCACCAGGTATTTACTCTGGTTGGGGCATAGCCGCTGGATGCCCCAAGCGATTACCGGACACGCTGCATAGATACCGAACGAGTTCGTCATCCACCGCCGATTAATCGCTCTCCCGAGCAGCTTTATCCCTACACTACGTCCACAACTACACTTTAAATTGTAATAAACATTACCCGTCTTGTTAAGAATTTTATCAGCTCTTGCTTTTTGGCGATTAACACATAAAATGATAGATATCAGCAGAGATTGATGCGAGTTATGCGCTAGATAGAAAGCTTGCCTTATAATAAGATGCTTATACTAGGCTAAGAGTGTAAATAGGAAACAACATAGTAATAGTAATAGTAACCACCGATTTATGTTTAGATTTTTCCCCAAAGAAGAAAAATTTTTTGAACTATTTAATCATTTAGGTACCCGCATCGTGCAAGCGGCGCAGATTTTAAAATCTACTTTAAATCAGGAACTAACGATCGATGAGGGACGCCAGCAAATCAAAGAACTAGAACACCAGTGTGATGAACTAACCCATGAAC
>CAVFMC010000013.1:11661-15250 GCA_963623565.1 Bacteroidaceae bacterium
CCCATGAACTAGTCCGAAAACTTAATCGTAGTTTTGTTACTCCCTTTGATCGCGAAGATGTATATAATCTGGGTAGTGCGCTAGATAATATTATTGACATGATCGATACCACCGCCCAGCATATTGCGCTCTATCGCGTCCAGCAGATTAGCACCGAGGCCAAGCAATTGGCCTTTATTGTTTTATGCGCTTGTCAATCCGTGAGCCGAGCGGTAGCGCATTTAGCCACCCAGCGCGAAGCGGTATCGCCACTCTGTTTAAAGGTTAACGAATTCGAGAACGAGGCGGATACGGTGCGCGCCACGGCCATTACTAAACTGTTTGATTGCGAAACCGATCCGGTGATAATTATTAAATGGAAAGAGATTTACGAAAATTTAGAGTTCATCACCGACTGCTGCGAAGATGCTGGTAATGTGTTAGAGAGTATTGTAATTAAAAGTGCCTAGCGTTTGCCGCGATGTCTGGATCTAGTCTACTGCTGCTAATACTAATTGTCGTTAGTGCGCTAATTTTTGACTACTTTAACGGGGTCAATGACTCGGCCAACGCGGTAGCTACCTGCGTTTCCACCCGCGCGCTCTCTATTCGCGCCGCAATCCTGATGGCCGCACTCTGTAACCTAATCGGCGCACTGATCTCCACTAAAGTGGCGATGACAATTGGCCAAGGCATCGTGAAAGTCGACCAGATTAATCAATTGGTGATCGTCTCCGGTTTAGCCGGTGCCATTATCTGGTCCTTTATCACCTGGCGAACCAGTTTGCCATCCTCCTCGACCCACGCGTTAGTAGGCGGTCTGATCGGCTCTAGCATCGCTCACGGTGGCTTTGGAATGGTTAATGCTGCCGGAGTAAAACTGATTTTACTCGCGCTAATTATTGCCCCCCTCGCCGGTCTGCTACTAGGTTTTATCCTGGAGATTATGATTGTGCATCTGGTGCAACATGGTTCTCCCAAACATTTAAATAATATTTTCCGTAAACTACAAGCGGTCTCGGCCGCCTTCGTGGCTTTTGCTCATGGTACCGCCGACGCTCAAAAATCCATGGGGATTATTACTATGGCGCTCTTTAGCTATGGTGCCATCAGTCAATTTACCGTGCCTATGACGGTGATTATCGCCTGTGCCACCGTGATCTCCACTGGCACTGCGATCGGTGGCTGGCGGATTATTAAAACTATTGGTTCCAATTTCGTCAAAATGCAACCGCTGGATGGTCTATGCGTGCAGGTTTCCGCCTCGGCCGTACTGCTGCTAGCTTCTAGTTTAGGTCTTCCCTCTAGTACCACTCATGTGATCACTTCCGCTATCGTGGGTTCAGCCCTGACTAAACGATTATCGGCGGTCAATTGGCGCGTGGCGGTACGCATTCTGCAAGCCTGGCTGCTAACCGTGCCCGCATCAGCCACGGTCGCCTTCTTGGTGCATGCGGTAATGCATGAGATCTGGCGATTAACAGCTTAATCCCAGTTTAATTCATCAACTGTTAAATTAAATTATATTGTATTTTGTTCCAAAATAATTTTGATAGGTGCTAAACTAACGCTCATCGCGATCATCCAGCACCTACGCTTCATACCAATTTCATTAACCAATTTTATTAACAGCTTTAAAGACTAAACTTTATTATATTCTGCATATCCCTTGTTTAGGTTCTGCGTTATCTTGTTTAGCCTTTTGCGACGCGGATCTATCATGGTTTTTTTGCGAATCATGGTCATGTTGTTGCGACATCCATAATGGTTTAGCTGCTGGCCGTTCTAGCTTAAACCACTTGGCAAAAACGTTTTTAACCCATTCAATGAACTGCGTAAAACAGTTTGCCTCGCTCGATGACTCTGTATTATTAGCCGTATGTTTCTCGCATGCTGATGTTATTTGTGACATAAGTTCACCAACATGTTTGTCAACTACTTGTGCTTGGCCATCAGATCCTAAATCAAATTCAACATCTTTTGAATCTAATCTCTCTATATATTCTTGCAAGTTTGATAGCATAGCTGCTATCAGCTCCTGCTCTGCATCATCATGGTCATAATGGCTATCTAATTCTTCCTTAAAATACTTAATGTCCAACATTATCTGATGTTTATATCTTGATAGTACACCATTAAGAATCTTATGACGGGTATCATCTTGCAGGATCGGATCTTGTTGTAATAACCTCGACAAAAAAGATTCGCCCTTATTATTTTTTTGCGTTATTAGCTCCATAAACAGGTCATCATCTTGTTGCGCAACAAGCTCTAGCGCTCTATCAAGACCTAGGTTAATCATGTCTTCTGCTTCAGCATGACCGGCCGCTATGCTATTTAGAGCTAACAACAACCAATTGTTGCCATCTTTATCTTGCTGTGTCATCGCGCCAAACAACAAATCGTGACTTTGTTGTGCCATTATGACAATAACGTCATCGCCATTATCCTCGTCATCGACAGCATCTGGAATATCTGGCTGATGATCGCTAGAGTTATTTAACACTGACATGACACTTTCGAATATATCAACATTAGCACTTGATGCTGCTGCCATCAGAATAGTATTGTTATTCCTCCCATTGTTGTTATAGGTCATTATGCAGTGAAATAAATGTTTTGATTCACTATCGCGTATCTCGTCTAAGATAGCCTTAACTTGGTCACTATCATTTTGACCAATTGCTATCATTAACTGGTTATATTTCTCTGCGACCTCGGTTTCATTAAGCCGCAACACATTGTCCCAAATCTCTTGACGTACATCACAAGCTATTTCATATTTATCTAACAGAGTCAAAAAACTGTTACCGTCCTTGTCTTTTTGAGTAACTAGCTGCATAAATAATTCACCATCATCATTGTAAGCCAGCACTTCATCCATCACAACCCTGAGCAAATCAGATCTTAATTTACTAGTTTGGCTTGAATGGTCAAGATGGATAGAAAGCGCCCGCATTAAGCAGTTTTGATGATCATCATTGTCTTGTTGCAGCATTACGTCATGAAATAACTGCTTATCTTTAAACAGCTCCTCAAAAAGGCCTCTGCATATTTCGACGTTTTTATTATTTATTGCATACCGAACAATACGGCTATTACTATACAGCATTGTATGTTTGAATAAATGAGGTTTTTTTTCAAGCGCTCGCATTTGAGCTTGCATGTCATTAACGTTTCCCTCTTCTATTGCTTTTTCTATGGTTAAGCATTCACTCATAGCTACTTGATCATAAATGTCTTTTCGCGCTTCGCTGTCTATTATTGCTGGATTTTGTTCTAGCATTGTTAAAAAAGACTGCTTATGATTATTTTGCTGCGTCACTAACGACAGGAACAACTTTTTGTTAGAATGACAGCTATTAAATACAAGCCGAATTATTTCTGACCGCTCTGTACCAGTAAAGGCTGTATTATTAAATACTAACATCAAACAGTTATCGCCATCTTCATTTGTCTTAGCCATCATGTTAAAAAGAACATTAAGTTTTTCGTCATCTGATAGCTCATTAAAAATAAATTGGGTGACCTCGAAAGGTAAGTTAAATATCGCCAACATCAAAAGATTATTGCCCTGCTCGTCAGCATAACTCAATATATCCGACGTAGC
>CAVFMC010000014.1:0-13777 GCA_963623565.1 Bacteroidaceae bacterium
ATGTTACTGACATTTCAATCATCTGTCTATAGTATCTAAAGAGCGCGGTTTCAGCTTCTGCTAGTGCCACTGCAGTGATTCGGCGCCACGCTTTAACTTCAGCGTCTGCTCCCGCACCCGGCGGCGATTGGTGACATATCGGATGGCACTAAGATCCCGTACCGTGTCGATCTGACTATTAGTATCTTCTGGCGAAGCGCCATCGGTTAGCGGTTTCGCTTCCGTTGTTAGTAAGTCGCCTCTGCTGTGCCGATTACTGGGTAGTAAAGATTGCCAACCCTGTGCAGCAATCAGTTGTAGTACCGAATGTTGATGCAGATCCTCCAGATCCAACAACACTCCGGGCAACTTGATCAGTTGGGTGGTTGCCTCTCGATGCCGCAGCTGCAAAGCTAGGTGCAGCGGGGTCCGTCCAAAGTGATCCTGCAAATTGAGTTCCTGATGCAAACTAGGCACGGTAGGTAGGAGTGCGGCGATCCAACCGCCCGCGTTGATAGCCGCTAGCAGGTGCCACAAGCTCCAATGGTCTGCGTAGACGGCAAAATCGTCCGCGATTTCCTGAAACCAGGACAGGGGAATATAATGCTGCAGCAGCAAACTCTGATCCACCAGGCAGCCGGCGGCGTACCCGCTAACACTGCTGGTGCAGCTAAGACATGTCAGTGAGTTTTCATTCTCAGTATCATGAACCGGTTGCAGGCGCTGGTACCAAGTCTGTACCAGCTCTTTTGCGATGGTTAGTTGTTGCTGTTCATTTAATTTGGACCAGGCGCATTCAAAAAAATCCTGATTGAGATGCTGGGCGGCGGTAACGTACCAGTTAGTCGGCGCGTCCAACCAGCGGTAGGGGCTATGACTCATTAAATATTCGAGTATTTCCTGCCGATGCAGACTAATAGCTAGGCGGCAGCAGCGTTGAAAGGCGATCGGGCGCTGCAAAGTAATTTTAACGATCTCCAGATCGCCGCCGATAATCGCCCAAGAACTATAATCTTTGCTGCTATCTAGATCATCCAGATGGTTATTTACTAATATTGAATTAATATTATCTATACTTATACCCTGCCGAGCCAACGCTAAGCGCCATAGCTGAATAAAACAGCGGCGAGCGCCATAATAGGCAGCAAAGGTAAGTGCATCAGCAGGCACGGCAACACTTGATGGCAGACGTGCGGTAGGATTAGTTTTTAGATTGCTAGTCGTCGCTACGGTAGCCGAATCCAGCTGTTCCGTTACCCAAGTGGTAACCGGTAGATATAGATCCGCTGGCGTATCAAGTTGTAGCGCTAGCGCTGCCCAATTATCCTGTTGTAGACAATCGGCCACGCTGCCTGGCTGCCTCCCAAACCGTTGCCGCTCCGGCCACTTACACCAGCGCCGATAAACCAGATTCTGCAGCACAAACCGTAACAACACAGCAAAATCGTCCGGGGTTACAAAGCAACTCTTGAGTTCATGGCGCACGCTTTCCAGTAGATAGAGCAATAACTGCTCATCCAGTTGCTGTTCTAGCACTTGCGTTCCTAAATATTTAAATAACGCCGTCTGCGGCCGCAATCCTCCCAGCAGCCGTTTATAGAGTTGCTCTAATTTGATGGTCGGCGTTAGTTCAACCAACGCATACAACTGGGTTAACTGCTGAAAACCCAAAATTGCCCAATAGATACTACAATCTCGATCCAACAGGGTGGCGTCTAGGAGGGCGCCTAGCTGGGTACGCAGCTGGCTAGCGGTAACCTGGATCTGAAAATTGTACTGCAGTAATTGGTAGTAGCGATGCGACGACGGGTTATTCGATTGATAAAAATTATTATCAGTATCCATTAAATTGGTTGGTTGATTAGCGGTTATTCTCGGTAATTAATTTATGCAGTTGCTGCAGCGCTTGAGTTAAATTTTTGACCGCTATCAGATGCACGGCGGTACCGCTTGATTCAGCTAGCGGCTCTTTAGGCAGATTAGCGGCGGGCAGCATAACATGCGTAAAACCTTGTTTAATAGCTACCCGCAGCCGCTCTTGGCCATTAGGTACTGGGCGAATTTCACCCGAGAGCCCTACTTCACCAAAGGCAATTAACTGACGAGGCAACGTATGCGCGTTAATGCTGGAGATGATGGCTAGTAGCAGCGGCAGATCAGCGGCGGTTTCATTGACCCGCAGGCCGCCCACCACATTCACAAAGACATCTTTATTAAAGGAGGCGATCTGACCGTGGCGATTGAGTACTGCTAGTAGCAAAATTAAACGATTAGTATCAAAACCTACCGCTACCCGCCGGGGGTTATTGAGATAGCTATCATCCACTAACGCCTGAATTTCCACTAGTAGCGCCCGGCTGCCCTCCCAGAGTACCATCACGCTGCTACCATTACTGGCCGTCTCATAGTTGGCCAAAAAAATGGCCGAAGGGTTTCGTACCTCCTTCAGTCCGCTTTCACTCATTACGAAAATACCCAGTTCATCGACCGCCCCAAAGCGGTTTTTAACTGCCCGGATGATCCGGTAGCGTCCCGCCGAATCCCCTTCAAAATAGAGCACGCTATCCACCATATGTTCTAAAATTCTGGGTCCAGCTAGCGCCCCTTCTTTAGTGACATGACCCACAATGAAGATGGCTACCTGCTGCTGCTTGGCGTAGCGCACTAGGCGAGCAGCGCACTCCCGCAATTGGCTGCCACTACCCGGGGTAGCGGCTAGGGTTTGGGTAAAAACGGTTTGGATGGAATCGATAACTACGACAGTTGGGCGTTGCCGTGCTAGCTGGAGAAAAATCTTTTCTAAACAGGTCTCGGTGAGGAGTAGCAGTTGGTTGTCGGGGAGTTTAAGTCGACGGGCGCGCGCCGCGATCTGCCGTAGCGACTCTTCCCCGGAGACGTAAACTACGCGCTGGCGAGCGCTCAAGCGACCTAAAATTTGCAGCAGCAAGGTGGATTTCCCGATGCCAGGATCGCCCCCTAGCAGGATAGTAGAACCAGCCACTAGCCCCCCGCCCAGTACCCGATCTAGCTCTACGCTGCTGGTATTAAAACGTTCGGTGGCCTGTTCATCAATCTCATTTAATTTAACTAACCGATTACCGCCGGGCGACCCGCAGAAAGGTAAGTCGGGAGAGTTAAGTGGCAGCGTCGGATCGACTAAATCTAAGTTGCCAGATGGGCTAGCTGGAGCAGATGAGCTCCCGGCATTTAGTTGCCCTGTCAGGGCATAGCCACTATAATCATCCACCACCAGCTCAGTTAAGCTATTCCAGCTGGCACAATTCGGACAGCGGCCACTCCATTTAGGAAACTTACTACCGCAATCGCGACAGAGATAGAACGTAGTTTTGCGTTCTTTAGCTTTGATCATAGACCACCGATCACCGATAACCTAACTCGCTGTCATACTACCCATACTATCCTGTTTAATGCATTTTGAGAACTAAAGGCTGCAAACCGATCTGTCGCAGCTGCGCTAAGATCTGTTCTGACCGCGTCGATGGCATCGGACCAAGCTGCACGCTATACATCTGTCCATAGCGGCCAGATGGTCGCTGTTTAATATACAACTGCGAAGCAGTAGCGGCGGATAGAACTTTTTTAATTTTAGCGATGCAATTTTTAGCGTTCTTAACATCTTTAAAAGAGGCGATCTGTAATTTAACCATGGCGGTGCTGCTATTAGCACTATTATTATGGCGGTTAGTGCTGGGCGTTTTCTCTGCACTAGCAGCTTTAGTCGGCGTCCTATAGGAAGAAGCGTCGGCTACCACTGATGATGATGCTGCTGCTACTGATAATGTCGATGATGATGCGGTGTGCACAACCGGACGCCCCTTGGTGGGTAAGCCATGTTTGCAAGCCGGTCGATAGCTATTATGTTCAAAATCCCAATTATGGTCGCCCAGCGCTTCCACTTCCACGTAAGCTACTCCCTGATTAGCGAACTCCAGCCGCCGGGCCGCCGCATACGAGAGATCCAAAATCCGTTTACCATAAAATGGGCCACGATCATTCACCTTGACGATCACCGATTTACCATTAGCCAAATTCGTTACCTTAGCGTAACAGGGTAGCGGTAACTCCGGACTGGCGGCTGACATCCCATAAAGATTATAGCGATCCTGGGTGGAGGTCTGCCGGCCATGAAAAGCGGTACCATACCAGGAAGCGTAGCCCCGTCGCTTGTAGCCTTTAGTTTGCTTAAGCACCCGATAGCGGCGCCGACGCACGGTGTAAGCCCGTGTGCCATAGGGATGATATTTTTCCCGCTTAGGCACCGCGTCCGGAATCTTCTGGTAATTGACATGCCTGGTAGGAGCGCGATCACGGCTAACCATCCGCTTAGCCGAGCCGCTGCAACCATTCAGGGTTAGGGTTAAACAGATTAACGCCGCCAGTAAGACACTCCGCATAAACCATCCGATAATTATTGGGCAATTATTGCTGCGCCAGAATGGACCAGCACCATGTTGATGCTGTGCATGTGGGTAGCTTCCTGTTAGCCATCTATCTATTATCATCCACTTTTGTTCTCTGCTTTGGTTTAGAATTGTTTCTACCATCATTCGTTTTCTCTTGATTAAATATAGCATAAGAGCGTCATCCACACAATCATCACCCACTCTACTGTTAGTGTAGAGTAAATTTCTTAAGGCTTAATTAACATTAAGCTACAATCAGCTAAAATTAGGCGTAAACGCGTTCCGTCCTGCGTATCAAAGATTAGGCGTAGGAGTAAAATAGTTTAGGCCACTCATTAGCAGCGTGATCCGCCAACGCTCGATGAGCGATTTGGATGTAGAAGTTACCGAAGTTAATTGGCTAGCAACTCCTGCTAATGACGAAGATGGCGTCTCACCAGTCTCTAAATAACTAAAATGACCTTGGCAACTGCTACTACCATCACTCTTAAAACTAATCTCTTGGTTAGCTAAACTGCCTTGCCAGTGGACTGTGCCGGCAGTTTTACCGCCAGTGGCCAGCCGTTCAAAACGCTTAATAATCGATAACTGCGTCATGTTGGCATGCGCGCCAGTTGGGTGATATAAAACGACCGTTTGGTTCCAATCCGACGCATGCTGAATGAGCGTAGCGGGTGGTTCGTCACGTAAATCTAGGCTATTATCATTTAACAGCGACGTCGGTGCACAGGCCACCCGCACCTCCGCCTGACTACTAATAGCCAGCGTTCGTGCATAATTTAAAATCTGCTGAATACGATGCGCCGCTAGCTGCGCCTGCCGTATTGCCGCACTCCGCTGCCAAGCCGCCGTCCCCTGATAAGCCAACAGGCTGACCAGTAGCAGCACTACCGTTAGTTCCAGCAGGGTTAGTCCTGTGCAGGCAATGAACTTGGACGGCGGTTTTATTTTGGCCAAATTTTTACTTAATTAATATGTAGATCTAATAACTAAAATTAACTGTCATAATAAGCCAAAAATAACCTAGCGCCCCGTGCTATATTCTATAGCTCATAACTACCAATACAAGCTATCTTATGGCGAATAAAATTGTTCTGCCGCTGGAGTGTCTCTCCAGGAATCAACCGGGATAAATTAGGGTAACGAGTAATTTATAATAGTTCGTAACTGTTTTGCCGCTGTAGCTGGCGTTGCTGGTATAGTCGTACTAATTCTTGTTGTTGGATGGTGTTTAAGTTCTTGCATTGTACCCATTCCCGCCAAAAAGCGGTCGCGTTGCGTCGTGGTTGTCCTTTAAAATTAAGCAGCTGATTTCCCCAGAGCGCTTGCTGTAGGTACGCTTGCCAGCGTTGTTTTAAGGTGAGCGGCCAGTTAGTACTTGCTGGAGCGATACAACCGCTATGCTGACGACCCAAGATCCGTAGGGTCTGTTCCGCTTGCGGCGCAGGCAGGTCAGCTAAGCGCGCTAACCAAAAGGCTGGTTCCTCCTGGTGGTGATGCAGTTGCTGGAGCAGCGTACGCAATTTATTACTCAAAAATCCCTGTTGATAGAGCGAGGCATCCGCATCTAAATTAGGGATAATGGGATACTTATACTCTAACCAATACTCCTGCCAGACCGCTAGTTGCCGAGCTAACAGCGCTAGATTATGTTCGATCAGCACTTGACGCTCATCACTTAAACAGAGACGCGAGCTATCATAAGGTAATACAAAAGGCGGTTCACCTAATTTTTTGCGCAAAATAACCGGAAACTGCTGAGCCAGCGTCGTATTAACGTTGTCAGGGGCACGCGCAATAGCCAGCGCGCTGCGATCCAATTGCACCCAGAGCTGTTGATTATGATAATGGCGATGCGGCCCTAAATAGGCTGCCACCGTGGTAAAAGCACGGCTACGCCCAAATTCGCCACTTACCCATATCGCTACCTGCAACTGGGTCTGGCCGACGCTGATTGTGCGAGTGGCTTTAGCGATCCGCTGACGATCCACTTCCTTATTAAAATAGGCCATGCTATAGCGCCACATTTCCGGCTGCGCTTGTAGCAGCTTGGCCACTTCGATGGTAGTCAGCACGTCGCTCATAGCGTTATGGGCATTGCCGGGCACCTGGAGCTGATTAGCGGCCCTAATTCGCTCTAATTTCATACTGGGCACGGTGCTCGCAGGTTCCTGCGGCGCGGTTGGCCAGTTAATCTCCTGGGGGTAATGCAGCCAGCGCCACACCAGCATCGGGTAGATATCCATACGATAACAGCCTTGCGCGTACTGATGGTGGTAGGGTTCAAGTAAATTGCGATGAAAACTAAAACGCAAAAATTCATCATCAAAACCTAGGTTATTAAATCCGATGGAGATGGTATCAGGTTGATTGAAAAGTTGATGAATTCGGCGTACTACGGTTACTTCGGCGTTGCCATGTTGGCGTAAAAAAGCTAGCGAGATACCGGTCACCGCCAGCGCCATTGGTGAGGGCCAAAGATCGGGGTTTAATCGTACCCACCATTCAAACCGTTCCAGCGGCTGCAGCTGTAGATCGGTCATCACCGCTGCAAACTGCAAAATCTGATCGTAGCAACAATCTAGCCCGGAGGTCTCTAAGTCATAAAACAGCAGCCGTTTCATAGTAACTAAAGAGTGCCGACGCCGGTGGCATGACGACCGCTAACTATCCTGTTGACGCAGTCGTTGTTGACGCTGCACTTGTTGCCAAAAATCACGCAACTGCGCTGCCCGTTCAAAATCCAGCGCTTTGGCTGCCTGCTGCATCTGTTTTTGCAGGCGACGCTGCAATTTAGCCAATTCAGCGGCGGTGCATTGATTAAGATCCACACCCAAGATGACATGATTCTTTGTGGCTAACCTATTTTTGCCATAACCAGCTGGTTGCTGTGGTGGTAACGACATTTCATCTAGGTTGTTTGGTTGCGTCGGTTGCTGGTTATTCTTAATTTTGGTTAATTTAATTAGCGGCCGCTGCGCCTTCTGCACCGTTTGAGGGGTAATATGATGCTGCCGATTGTACTCTTCTTGCAACTGCCGACGGCGTTGGGTCTCGTCGATAGCCCGTTGCATCGAACCGGTGATAGTGTCAGCATACATCACCACTAGCCCATGTTCATTACGAGCTGCCCGCCCGATAGTTTGGATCATGGCGGTATCGCTACGCAAAAAACCCTCTTTATCCGCATCTAAAATCGCTACCAGCGCTACTTCAGGTAGATCTAACCCCTCGCGCAGCAGATTAATCCCTACTAACACATCGAATTCTCCCCGGCGTAGCCCATCGATAATCTCGCCGCGCTCAATGGTAGCGATATCGCTATGCAGGTAACGCACCCGAATCTGGAGTTTTTCCAGGTAATGCACCAAATCCTCAGCCATGCGCTTAGTTAGCGTGGTAACTAACACCCGTTCCTGCCGTACAGTGGTCTGGTGAATTTGGCCGATTAGATCATCAATCTGCCCCTGCACCGGCCGCACTTCAATCTTGGGGTCCAGCAATCCCGTTGGGCGAATGATCTGCTCCACTACCTGTTGCGCCTGCTTAAGCTCGTAAGCAGCAGGCGTAGCCGAAACGTAGATAATCTGCTGAATTTTCTGTTCAAACTCCTCGAAAGTGAGGGGGCGGTTATCGAAGGCGCTAGGCAGGCGAAAACCATAATCTACTAACATAGTTTTACGGGCCCGATCCCCCGCATGCATCGCCCGTAGCTGTGGCATGGTCACGTGCGACTCATCTACTACGATTAAATAATCCGATGAAAAATAATCCATCAGGGTAAAAGGCGGCTGACCGGGCACCCGACCATCCAGATGACGGGAATAATTTTCAATACCGGAACAGTAGCCCATCTCCTCCATCATCTCCAGATCATAATGGGTGCGTTGGGCTAATCGCTCCGCCTCCAGTAGTTTACCCTGCGCCGTCAGCCAGGTGAGTCGCTCGGCGAGTTCGGCTTGAATACTGGTGATGGCGCGCTGGATATTATCTTTACTGGTGGCATAGTGCGAAGCTGGGAAAATAGCCAGGTAATCCCGTTGGGCGATCAGTTTGCCGTTAGTGAGTTCCAACTCGCTGATATCATCGATAGTATTGCCAAAAAATTCAATCCGTACTAGACGCTGGTTAAACCCGGCCGGCACTAGTTCTACCGTGTCCCCCCGTACCCGAAAACAACCACGCTGTAGCTCCAGATTATTACGTTGATATTGAATCTCCACCAGCCGATGCAGCAGCTCTTGACGATTCAGGGCCATGCCTAGACGCAGCGAAATCATCAGATTAAAATAGTTCGATGGCGCACCGATGCCGTAAATGCAGGAGACACTGGCTACCACGATGGTATCCCGCCGTTCGAAGAGCGCGCTGGTGGCGGAGTGACGCAACCGATCGATTTCGTCGTTGATGGCGGCATCTTTATCGATATAGGTATCGGTTTGGGGTAGATAGGCTTCGGGACGGTAGAAATCGTAATAGGAAACGAAATATTCCACCGCATTATCTGGGAAAAAACTTTGAAATTCGGAAGCCAATTGGGCGGCTAAAGTTTTATTATGTGCAATCACCAGAGTCGGTTTTTGTACCCTGGCGATCACCTGGGCGATAGTATAAGTCTTGCCGGTCCCGGTCGCCCCCAGCAGTACCTGGGAGCGCAGACCACGCTGGACTCCGCTAGCTAGCTGCTCAATCGCCGGTCCCTGATCGCCCGCCGGAGCAAAAGGTGCTTGCAGCCGAAACGGTTTAGCCATACTGAGCCAAGAGGCGAAGCAGGGCTAGGGTAGAACCATCCAATTGTGGGCGGGTTGTATTATCTAATGTTACAGGTTGTGTCGGAGTTACTGGCGTCGACTGTGCAGGTGACATAGTTTTCTCAGTCGTTTGAATATTCTGCATTAACTCTTTGGCCAGCTGCTTGCCCAGCTCCACTCCCCATTGATCAAAAGAGTTGATCTGCCAGATAAAACCCTGCACCGCCACTTTATGTTCATAGAGCGCAGCTAACATGCCTAAATAGTAGGCGTTTAACTGGGGTAACAGGATTAAATTATGCGATACGTTACCTGCCACTAGTTTATGGGGCGTCAGTTGCTGTTGCTGATCCGCGGATAGGCCAGGCTGCATTTTAGCTAATTCAGCGTAGACATCGGTTGCGTTCTTGCCGCGCATCAGCGCCCGACTTTGAGCTAAACCGTTAGCCAATAAGAGTTGCTGCTGGCTAACGATCTGGGCGTCAAAAACGTGCGAATCACTAGTGTAGTTGGCTAGTTGACCACTCTTAGCGGTTAAAATAAAATCTACCGCCACTTTACGGGTACCCTGCATTAACAATTGATGAAAAGAGTGCTGGCTATCGGTACCGCAGGCGCCCCAGACGATCGGCGCGGTGGTATAATTCACCGGTTCACCCCAAAAATTGATGGATTTACCGTTACTTTCCATCTCTACCTGCTGCAAGTAGGCAGGCAGTAGCTGCAGATAATGATTATAAGGAACAATAGCTAAACTATCCGCCTGTAAAAAATTATGGTACCAAATACCGACTAGCCCCATTATCACCGGGAGGTTCTGCGCTAGTGGAGCGGTACGAAAATGTTCATCCATAACATGAGCGCCAGCCAGGAGCTGATCAAAATTTTCCACACCCAAGGCTAAGGCGATGGTAACGCCGATCGCCGACCACATGGAAAATCGTCCACCCACCCAATCCCAGAAGGGGAAAATAGCGCTACTACCCACGCCGAACTGCTGCGCCCGCTCTGGTTTAGCGGTAACCGCAATCAAATGTTGGGCTAGCGCCGCTTCCCGCTCTGCGGTATTGGCATCAGCTGGCAGCTGAGCTAGGAACCATTGTTTAATGAAGCTGGCGTTGGTAAGGGTTTCTTGGGTAGCAAAAGATTTGGAAGCGATCACGAAAAGGGTACGTTCGGCGGAGACAGTCGCCAATACCGATCGTAGATTATTAGGATCTACGTTAGAGATAAAATGCGCCCGTAGTTTACCGTGCTCTGACTCCAACGCGCGGACCACCATGGAGGCGCCAAGTTGTGAGCCGCCAATGCCAATATGTACTACATCGGTGATCGCCTGACCGCTATAGCCGCGCCACTGACCGGAATGCACCGCTTGAACAAAACCACGCATCCGCGCCAGTGTCTGGGCAATTTCCTGTTGATAGGCAACTATGGTAGCGTCAGTGGCGGCAGGCGTTGCGCTCTGACCGTCAGCCCGCAGCAGATGATGTAAGACCGCACGATGCTCGGTAAAATTGAGTGGCTGCCCGGCAAAAAAAGCTTGGATAAACTTGGGCAGATCCAATTCAGCGGCTAACGCTAGTAGGGCAGATAGTACTTTTTGATCAATTAAACTTTTGGAAAAGTCCAAGACTAAATTATCCAGTATTAAATGAAATTGGCTGAAACGCTGCGGATCGGCAGTAAACAGATCAGCGATCTTGAGCCGCTGGGCTTGTATGTGATCGCGCAGCTGAGTTAAATGCTGCCAAGCGGCGGTGTCGGTAACTTTGACGGTTGGGCGTGGCACCGAGGGATTAGCGCCATGTGACTGATAACTGTTTGTTTGGACCATAAGTTTATTCATCTCCTATATTTTCGTTGGCTACAAAACTGATTAAGATGATATAAAACTATTTTGTACCGCTGGTGATTTTAGTTTTCTGTTTGGCAGCGTTGGCAGTTTGGGCGGTAATTTTGTTTGTCTTCGGCGCATTTTTGAGTTTACCTAGCCGCGCTGCGGATCCATATTTCGACACGTCCTGCAAGCGTTGCGGTGCATGGGGACCATAATTATCTTCGATCACCTGCCGGGTACGCTGTGCCTGCTCGGTTAACCCTAAACCACGATAGCTATCCTCAATAATCTCAAGCGCCTCTTGGGTTTGCGGCAAGGCGGAGAACTGTTTAATCACCGGAATAGCGCGATTAATCGCCGCTACGTAAGCGCCTCGTCTCCAATAAAACCGGGCTAAATAAAGTTCATGTTCAGCTAAAATCTCCCGAATAGTGTACATTCGACCAACCGCATCTGTCGCGTAGCTACTCTTAGGAAAGCGTGTGACTAAATCATAAAAAGCATGATAAGCAATAATTAAACCGCTGCTGTCCAGGGTATTGTATTGGCCGGAATGCCAGATGCTTTTGTCGATTAAATGGTTGCGTTTTAAAAAACTCAAACCTTTTAAATAATAAGCGTAATCGGTATCGGGACTAGCCGGATACAGTTGAATGAAGCGATCAGCCGCCGCGCGGGCCAGATCATATTCGCTATTTTGGTAATTGACGAAGATAGCGTCCAGTTGTCCTTGGTAAGCTTCCGGACTAAAAGGATAGAAAGCTACCAACGCCTCTAGATATTTATTGGCTTCCTCTAGATCCTGCTTGGCTATTTTGCGTTCGCCTAGGGTAAGGAGTTGTTGTGCGCTATAACCACGATACTCCTCTAGTTGGGAGCCTAATTTATTTTGGGAACAGCCCGAGAGGACGCTTAGAGTAAGCACATAACTAAGAAATAACAAAACAAATCTTAACATATTAATGAAGTGGCGATAGGGAAGATAATCTATATACAAATCGTTGTTTTTCATATATGTTTGTGTTTCGCTTGTGCTTATGTGGTGTAGCTATATCTATTTCCTATTCTGTATTAATGGTTCTTCACAGGATGTTTTCACTGCTATGTATATAGTATATATTTAGCATACACCATATTTCAACTACATCCCATATAAACAATGGTAATATTTTTTTGTTTTAAATGCAAGATACGCTATGCGTAACGATAGACGTTGATTATTAGCGACTAGAAAATGATTGGTGATACGATAATTAAGTTAAAACAAACACAAAATATAAAATTAACAGTGAAACCACAATAATATATTTATATTCATAATCAAAAACTGAATGCTAAATATATCAGACAACACAAACAAAAACGGCACACGCCGCTCTAGTTTCTAGCTACAAGCGACGTATGCATTTTAATTGACTAAACTAAATTAAATGTCAAATCTGTAACGTAAAGTTACCATAAAGGCATCTGTCTTGTTTAGAGACGCCATCTTGGTTACTTTACCATCCGTTGATGTTTCAAATGACGTTTTATTATTGCAATTATAACGTAACCACTCTATACCAGCAATCACGTTGTTATTAATGCTCCAGTCGATACCAGCGCCATAAGCTAAGTTAAAGCGGTTTTTCTCATACATCAAGTAATTAGCACCCAGCTTAGCGTAAATATCAAAGCCTTCGCATATAGGAGCCTTCAGCTTGCCCATTAGGTCAACAACCTTAACCTTCTTAATATCATAGGTTTCATTAACTAAAGCAGTCTGATACTGCCATCTAGGCTTGTTGAAAAAATAAGAATAACCGGCTTCTACGGCAAAGAAACGATTAATATCGTAACCTAAGAAGACACGCCCCATGAAACCATTATTTTTATGATAGGAGGTATGCGTATCCTCATTAGATTGCATAAAACTTAAATGACCGTAACCCAGACCTAGCCCTAAGTAGATCCCCGCATCGCTGGTAGCTGGACTAACTACTTCTTGGCTGATTGGTAAACCACCAGCTAAAGCCGCTGAAGTTAAACCACAAGCAGCTAATGCTAACACTAACTTTGTCTTCATATGATTTATAATCTCCTCATTATTAAAACTATTAACACTACAACTAATTAAATTAAAACTTAGCAAAATAGTAAAACTTACAACTACTAATTAAATATAAATATTTCAAAATATTCACAAATAAATAAAACACCATATATTATGCCTAGCCCAATTGACAACTAAACATAACATCGCCTCCATAAGTGGAAGCTACAGTAAGCTTAACCACATCGAATCACAAAAGTCAAGCTTTTCGCATTTTGGCGGGCAGCAGCTCCTTATGTGTTCTACGGTTAGACAGTTTTTACGTTTATTTTTGCTTTTTTAGGTACAGTTGACTATAATGAAAACTATGGATAAACATGCTCGACATAAAGCGCGCTCGTTAATGGTGCAACTGCTCTACCAATGGCAGGTGACCCATGATGATTACCAATCTTTAGTGGCGCAGGCGACGACCTGGCTAGGGCCGCGACAGGCGGATATGGCCTATTTGCAAACTACGCTAGCTGGCTGTTTGCATCATCAAACGGAGTTAATGGATTTAATTACCCAGCTTGCTCAACGGGAGAGTCAACAGCTGGCGCTGGTAGAAAAAGCGGTCCTGCTGTTAGCGCTGTATGAAATGCAGTTTATTCCCGATTTGCCTTATCAAATTATTATTAATGAAGCGATCGAACTGGATAAAAAATTCGGCTCGGCCGAGGGCTATCGTATGGTTAATGGAGTCTTAGAT
>CAVFMC010000014.1:13787-15168 GCA_963623565.1 Bacteroidaceae bacterium
TCTTAGATCAGGCGGCCAAACGGTTGCGACCGAAGGAATATGGTAAATTTGTACGCAGTACCGACACGTAATAATTATAACGTTATGGTCGTTGAATGGGGTTAATGGTCTCTAACCAAACAAGACAGCTGTGTGCGGGTAGTAATAGAGTTTTATTACGATGATGTTGCCCACTGATTAGAGTAATACAACTAGGCGCGACCTGCGCTAGCTTAGCGATGAATTTAATCAGGCGTTGATTAGCTTTATTTTCCACCGGCGCGGCAGCCACCGCTACTACTAGCTGTTGTTCGATCACGCCGATAATCGTATCCCGCGGGGCATTGGGTTTTAGTTTAATGAAGAGTTTAAACCCTGAGGCCACCGGTTGGTAGCAGCAGCTGTTACAGTCTTTCATCCGCCTATTTGGTATGACCATCATTCTGCCGCATACGTCTGGTTAATGCGTTTTGCGTAGCAGCAGGGTTTCGCTCTCCCCCTGACTAAATTCTAGCCAGACTAGCGGTAAATGAGTAAAACGTTCGGCAATTAGCGGCGCGCTGTTGCCCGCTTCGACAATCAAAATTCCACCCGGCTGCAGATAATCTTCCGCCTGCTGAATAATTTCACTAACATATCGATCCCCCGCCCCTGCGGCGTGCAGCGCAATCGACGGCTCTTGGCGATACTCCTCCGGCAAGCTCTCCATCTCCTGATCCCCCACATAAGGCGGATTGCTAATGATAATATCATATTTACGACCCGCTAGTTTCGTAAAAAGATCAGACTGAATAATCTGCACCCGATCGGCCACCTGGTGCTTAAGCAGATTGATCTTGCAGACTTCCAGCGCTTCAGGCGAAATATCCACCGCGTCCACCTGAGCTTGCGGCAACGCATAGACGCAAGCGATGGCCATACAACCACTGCCGGTGCCCAGATCTAAAATGGTATGTACCGCATCGGCGTCAATCCAAGGCGCAAAGCGTTGATTAATCAGTTCCGCCAGCGGCGAACGTGGAATCAGCACTCGTTCATCCACATAAAACTCTAAACCAGCAAAATAAGCTTTACGATTGAGATAAGCTACCGGAATTCGCTCGGTAATTCGGCGCTGAATTAGCCGATATAACTGCCCTCGCAGTGCCATTTCCACCGGGTATTGCAGTACTTGGTCCTCTGCATCGATCGGCAGCCCCAATTGTACTAAAATTAAATAGACCGCGTCATCCCAGGGATTATCGGTACCATGACCATAATAAAGCGGCGCCTTAGCAAAACGGTCCGCAGCATAATTAATCCAATCTCCCACCGTGGCCAGGCCGGTGTCGGTGACTTTTAGTTGTGTATCCATTAGTCGTCCTGTCTTGTGTTAATTGTGATTATTAAACTTATTTTATGT